>JAGXHM010000098.1 GCA_024636155.1 Deltaproteobacteria bacterium | reverse complement strand
CTGACTCTGCCTTGCAGTCGGACCCGCTATCTGCTGGCGCGTTTTGCCGGCATCTCCTTGTTTCTGCTTGGCACTGTCGTGCTTTTGGGCCTCCTGACTGTCGTTGTCGTCCTGTTCGTCTCCGGCGCTTTCCCCCCCGACCGGCCGATCTCCTGGGTCGCGGTGATCGCAGCCCTTGGCTTCGATGCCTTCAAATGTCTTTTACTGGTCGCCTTTGCCGTGCTCTTTTCTTCGGTCAGCACTTCCTTCTTCCTGCCGGTCTTCGGCACCATCGCCATCTACCTGGTCGGTGGCGCCACCCAGCAGGCTTACGATTATGTTCTCTCCCCGGCCGGACAGACGCTTTCTCCGTTGACGCAAAAGCTTGCCGCGTGGTTGTATTTTATCCTGCCGAATCTGTCTGCCTTCGACCTCAAGGTCAACGCTATCTACGCCCTGCCGCTTGATTACTATGCTCTGGCGCTGACTCTCGGTTATGGTGTCCTTTATATGACCTTTATCTTGATCGCTGCTGCTGCCGTTTATTCTCGTCGGGAACTCGGCTAGGTCGGCCATGAAACGCTACCTCGTCTTTGCCCTATGTGTGCTGGTTGCATACTTGGTCATTCTCGGCCCATTTACCCGAAGCATGGCGCAAAAACCCTATGCTGTGAAACTCGGCATGATCCCACACCCAACGGTGCTTCAACTGCTATTCCCTGATTACCAGCAACTTCTCGGCGCGAATATACTGGGCCGGATCATCCTTTATTATGGGACGATAACTGATGATGAGGCTGATCCCGGCAAGGTGCAGCTCTCCGCCGATTATCCTGCGATGTCGCGCGCTGTTCATGCTGCCTTGCGTCTTGACCCCTACAATATGGACGGCTATTATTTCGGCCAGTCGATTCTGGTCTGGGACGTAGGTCAGTACCAGCTGGCTACCGAGCTACTGGAATACGGCATGCTGTATCGCACCTGGGATTGGCAACTGCCCTTCTTCGCCGGTTTCAACTACGCGTATTTCCTTGGCGATAAGGACAAGGCGGCGCAGATGTACATGCGTGCCGGTGAACTTTCAGGTGCAACCCTGTTTAAGTCGCTGGCCGGTCGCTATCTACAGGAGGCGGGTGAGACCCAAATGGCCATTGACTACTTGCAGACCCTGGAGAAGAGTGCCCGGGCCCCGGCAGTCAAGCAGACCCTGCAGGTCAGAATCGAGACCTTTAAAGCGGTTTTGGCGATTGAGAAGGCCCGTGATCGTTACGTCGAGGAACAGGGTCGGCTCCCGGGGAAAATCGATGTTTTGCTGAAAGAAGGGTATCTTGAGACCAGGCCGATCGATCTTTACGGTGGCGATTTCTACCTGGAGGATAATGGCCAGGTGCGCACAACCAGCAAGTTTGCTTTCGCCCCGCCGCGCCGATCAGCCGTCGATGAGTTCCCGGCCCCCTCTTCCGATAAGTGAGTGATGAGCATGACCACAGCACCGATCAGCATGTCTCAACTGCAAAAGAGCTACCGGGGCAAACGCGGCAAGAAGGTCGAAGCGCTGCGTGACCTCTCCCTCACCATCGTACCCGGCGAGGTCTTCGGTTTTCTCGGCCCGAATGGTGCCGGCAAGAGTACCACCATCAAGATACTGATGGGCCTGATCCGACCCAGTGCCGGACAAGCGCACATCTTCGGCATCTCGTCTGATGATCCCGCGGCGCGTCGCAATGTCGGTTTCCTGCCTGAAAACCCGGCTTTCTACGACTTTCTGTCCGCCCGTGAATACCTCAGTTTCGTCGGCAAATCCTTTGCCATGTCATCGGCAGCCATCCGCACCGAGAGCGAACGGGTGCTCAAGTTGCTCGATTTGACCGTTGCTGCCTCACGACCGATCCGTGGCTACAGCAAGGGCATGGTGCAGCGTCTCGGCATCGCCCAAACCCTGCTGCACGATCCCGATCTGTATATTCTCGACGAACCGATGAGTGGCCTCGACCCCATCGGCCGGGCCCTGGTCAAGGACATCATCCTCGATCTGAAAAGAGCGGGCAAGACGGTTTTTTTCAGTACCCACGTAACAGCCGATGCCGAGCGGGTCTGTGACCGTATCGGTGTGATCATCGACGGCGTATTTCAGCAGGAGAGGGTGGTCAGCGAACTGCTGCGCGAAGGTATTGACGGCTATTTCTGCCGGGTGCGTGGGTTGGCTGCCGAAACCCTGCACTCTTTCGAGGGCGTGACTTGCGGTGATGGTATCTGCGAGCTGTTTGTGCCGCGCGATGGTTACGATAGCTTTGCCGCCGAACTTTTGAAAAGCGGTGGTTCCTTCGACCTGGTCGAACCGCGTCGCCGCGATGTTGAGGAATACTTCCTGGATCTGGTGCGCTCAAGCGGAGGGGCTTCATGCGCCTGAAAAGCTGGCATTGCCTGTCATTGCTGGTCCTGGCGGTTCTGCTCGCCTACTATCCGAGTCTGTCTGCCGGCTACAATTCGGTCGATGACCTGAAGATGATCAGTGGCATTGAACAGTCCGGGCCCCTTGACTTACAGCGGCTCTTCGTGCGCAGCGGTTCTTATTACTACCGACCGCTAACCATCCTCAGCTATACCCTTGATCGTGACCTGTGGGGCTCGATTCCCTCGTTCATGCACCTGGAAAACATACTGCTGCATCTTGTTTGTGTCTGGCTGGTCTTTGCTATGACCCGGCGTTTGCTCCCCCTCTGGGGTGCGAAAGGGCAGGGGCCGGCCCTGTTTGCCGCGCTCTTCTTCGCCCTGCATCCCATCGCCACCGAATCAGTCAGCTGGATCAGCGGCCGCACCGATCCGTTGATGGCCGTGTTTCTGCTGCTGGCCGTGTGGCTGACGCTGCTGGCGTTGTCATCGGGCCGGCACCTGACGGCCTTGGCAGGCGGAGTCGCACTCCTCCTGGCTTGCCTTGCCAAGGAGGTGGCGGTCTTTCTCCTGCCCGGTCTGCTCTGGCTGATCGTGGTTTATCCAGGACCAAAAGCTTGGCAGGATCGGCTGCGGCGTCGCTGTTGGACGTTGTTCATGCCAACGGCGGGGATAGTCGGCTACTTTGCTCTGCGCCACCTGGCCATCGCTCGGGACAGTGGCATCAGTACCGCTCTCAAGGGCGTCACCGGCGGCGATTACGACCTGTTGAACAAAGTGCGCGTTGCCTTCAAGGTCTATGGTTTCTATTTCAAGAAACTGCTGGTCCCCTGGCCGTTGAATTTCGGCATTATCGAGATCTCCGGCTGGTACGTGCTCGCCGGTATAATCCTGGCTACACTGCTCCTTTACCTGCTCTGGCGCGCTGATGTCGTCGGGGCCTTCGGGTTAATGGCCTTCTGCGTGCTCTCTCCGGCGCTCCTGGTCGTCTTTGGTAACATGACCTGGACTCCGCTCGCCGAGCGCTATCTCTATACTTCTGCCGCCCTGTTTGCGCCCCTGACCGCATACATGGCTCTGCGTTTGCAATCTCTGGTTGCTGTTTCGCATCGCCGACGCCTGGATCTGGCCCTGACAGCGCTGCTGCTGGTCTTTTTCGCGACAACGTTGCACCGATCATGGATCTGGCAGGACAACCTGCGTCTTTATCAGGACACCGTGGCCAAGAGCCCTGGTTTATCCGCGGCCAAAACCGAGCTGGCGTCAGCCCTGCTGCGAAAGGGCAGGACGACCGAAGCAGAGGAAGTTTTGGCGGGGATGCAGGGAGGCAACAGCCCGTCCGGTTATATCAACGATGATATGAACCTGGCTGAAGTTCTCCTTTCCCGAGGGGAGCTGGAGGAGGCGCGTGCCATTCTCCTACCGCTTCTCAAGATCAACCCCAAGAAATATTATGATGTGCTGCGGTCGCTACTGCGCACCAACGATCAACGTATCGCTAGTGCGGAAACTCCAGAGTTGAAGCTGGCGATTCAACAGGAAAGTCTGGACTGGCTTGAAGAACAGCAACGTTTGCGGCCAAACTCCTTTACCGTCTATCGGATTGCAAAAATGCAGTTTTCCATGGGCGATAAAGCTGCCGCTCTGGTATCCTTCAAAGAAGCTTTGGTTAAGGCCCCCGTCGATGCGCACTATCGTGGCGCGGCGGAGACTTTTATTGAAAAAATTGAGGGTAAATGAAATTAAGGGCTCTGATAGTTCTGCTCCGGCCTCATCAATGGATTAAGAACCTCATACTGTTTTTCCCACCGTTTCTCGGTGGTGTGCTCTTTGCTCCCGGCGTACTACAGCAAGGACTGTTGCCGTTTGCCGCATTCTGTCTTGCTTCCAGTGCAACCTACATTTTCAATGACATCAAGGATCAGGAGCAAGACCGTGTTCACCCGAAGAAACAGCACCGGCCGATAGCCAATGGTGCTGTTTCTGTGTGCAAGGCTGCGACTCTTGGTTTGGTTCTGTTTGTTGCTTCAATCGTACTTGCCCTCCAACTCCCGATGACATTCCTCGGTTGGTTGATAGCCTACTTTGGACTCTCTTTTGCTTATTCAACAGTTCTGAAGAATCAACCAGTTTTCGATATTTTCTGCGTTGCCTCCGGGTTTGTCTTTCGTCTCTTTGCAGGTGGGGCGGCCTTTGATGTTGTCGTTTCCGACTGGTTGTTTTTAAGCGTCTTGTTACTGGCGATTTTCCTGAGTGCGGGTAAACGACTTGGCGAGAAAAAGACCCTCGGCGAGGCCTCAGGGAAACATCGCAAGTCGTTGAATGAATATTCTGAAGGCGTGCTCGAAGGTTACATGTATCTCTCCGGTGCGGCTGTTCTGGTCACTTACACAATGTACGTCATCACCAAACATAAACTGGTATTTACTGTGCCTCTCTGTTGTTTTGGTCTGTTTCGTTATATGCTGATTGTTAAACGAGGAGGCAGTGGAGACCCAACGGATTCCCTGCTGAAAGATCCTGTGTTGTTTTTGGTCGGGTTGGCTTGGGTGGTGATGGTCATTTTCTCAACTTACATAACGATCTGATATCGACTGGTCTAACTTGAATTCGGGCCAATAAAGAGTGGCATTTGCCAAGTTTTATGCATAGTAAGCATTTCCCTAAAATTAGTTTGGTTACGCCATCATATAACCAAGGTGACTTCCTTGAAGATACGATTACCTCTGTATTGGATCAGGGATACCCTAATCTGGAGTACATCATTATCGATGGAGGGTCGAACGACAATTCCGTAGACATCATTAAAAAATATGAAAAACATCTCCATTGCTGGGTCAGTGAGACGGATGAAGGTCAGTATCATGCTATAAACAAAGGTTTTTCTATGGCCACTGGTGATGTTTTTGCTTGGCTTAACAGTAGTGATTTTTATCTCCCTTGGACGCTAAAAACAGTCGGAAGCATTTTCGAAGAAAAGCCTGAAGTGTCATGGTTGACGACATTAAACAAACTTTCCTTTAGTGAAGATGGCTTCTGTGTGAAAACTTTCCAAGTCCCTGCGTACTCTCGAGAGGCTTTCTTCGATGGGTGTTATCTGCCAATCTGGCCACGGAATTTAGGATGGATTCAACAGGAATCTACTTTTTGGAGAAATGAGTTGTGGCAAAAAGTTGGCGGCTTGAATGCTTCTTATCGATATGCAGCGGACTTTGATCTTTGGTGTAAATTTTTTAAGTATGCTCAACTTCATGGTGTTTTGTCGCCGTTGGCAGGACATAGGTACCATAAAGGTCAAATCAGCCAAATTGATAATAAGTACAGGGATGAAGCCGAGAGAATATTAAATGAAGCTCGGGTAGAAAATTCTCTGTCTCCTTTGAATAGAAAATTGAAAGTTTGTAATGATGGCAGGCTATTGTCATCACTTGTTAATACAGCGATAAGTTATCGAGATAATAAGGTCATAGGTAAATTCCTCGAGATTATTCGTGAATTTGTTATTTTTAGCACTAGAAATAAATATAAAGCAGAGGTTGTTGAAAATTCTGATGTAGAAATAGGGAAAAAGTGGAAATTAACCGATGTGAATTATAAAATATGATAAATACATTATCTAAGTATAAAATCGCGAAATCTATAATAAACTTAACTTCATTACTAAGGCCCTGTTTTGAGAAATACATCCTTCGATATCTTCGACACGGTTATTACGAGGATAGTTGCTCATCCAAAAGCAGTTTTTTTAGTTATACAAAATGAAGTTATTCATTCGGAAATCCATATTAAAGGTGAACTTTCTGTTAATTTTTATCAAGAAAGAGTCTCTGCAGAACGGCAGGCACGAAAAACAAGCAAAAACGAAGACACCACGATATGTGACATTTACGAAATTATCAGAAAGAAATTCAACTTATCCGACAACGTTGTCGAATATTTGATTGCCACTGAAGTCAGAGTCGAGTCTGATGTCATCAGGGTCATCCCCGAAACAGCCCAGTTCATTACCGATCTCAGAAAGCAGGGTAAAAGAATTATCTATATTTCCGATATGTATCTGCCAACCGACGTGATCAGGAATATCCTGATCGAAAAGGGGCTGTTTCGTGAAGGAGACGGTCTTTATATCTCTAGTCAAGTCGGACTCAGGAAGAAAACCGGTCGTCTCTTCAAGCACGTTTTGCATCTCGAAGCTCTTCAACCGTCGCAAATCATGCATGTCGGTGACCACCGCCGTAATGACTACATTATGGCGCGACTGAATGGGATTAAAGCACTGCATCTGAAGCATGGTCGCCTGAATCGTTACGAAAAAATTCTTGCAGATTGCCCTGAGATCGATCCAGCCTGGATGACATGTCAGTTGCTCAGCGGAGCGGGCCGTCTGGCGCGACTGGGGGCATATCGTCAGGCTGATGCTCGCCTGCGTACACTCCATGAAATCGGAGCCAATGTTGTCGGTCCAGTCCTCTTCCTGTTTGTCTACTGGCTTTTGCAAGAAGCGAAAAAGGACAATGTCAAGACACTCTATTTTCTTGCGCGTGACGGACAGATCATGATGCAGGTCGCTGCCCTGATTGCCGAAAAACTCGGTTTCTCGATTGAACTGAAATATTTGTACGTTTCCCGCCAGTCTTTGTTCGCGCCATCATTTCTTGACCTTACAGAAACTGAAATAGACTGGATTCTGCATAAGAATCCGGAATTGACGATTGCACTCGTTGCCAAGCGTCTTTCAGTGGATGAGATCGACTTTCAGTGCCGAATTATCGAAGCCGGCTTCCCTCAAACAGGGCTGCACTCGGATATTTCACTTCCGCTGCGAAAAAAACTTAAACAGATTCTTCTGGAAAATTCTGACCTACGCGCTTATGTGGCCTCCAAATCCGTAGAGCTGCGCGAAAAAGTTTTTGGTTACTTGAGGCAGCAGGGTCTTTGTGATTCCACGGCTTGGGCTTTTGTTGACAGTGGGTGGAATGGTCGTTTGCAAAATGCGATGCATATCATTCTTTCAAATTCAGGATATTCATGCCAAACGAGAGGTTATTATTTCGGTCTTTTTGACCAACATAATCTTCGTGGAATCAAAAAAGGTTTCCTTTTTTCCGAAATCCACCCGGGTTATTTCAGGTGGTGCCGTCCTTTTACCTTTATTTTTGAAATGATGACTTCCGCACCTCATGCCACAACCCTGGCCTATGAAAAATCAACTTCGGGTAAATATCAACCCGTCATGGATGATGCAAAAAACGGGGTCGGTCCCTGTGAAATAAAAGCCTTAAGAGATGGGGTCTTTGGTTATGTTAATGATCTGGAACTTGACAGGATATGTTACGACGAAGGCCTCTTCAGAAGTAAAGCCTTCTGTCTGTTAAGAAGGTTTTATCTCAAGCCCTCAAAGTCTGAGGCTGAGGCTTTTGGGAAGCTGAAGTATTCGAATGATCAGACGGACAGCTCTCATTTTGAACTTGCCCAAGTGATGTCTTTCACGGACTGTTGCAAATTCGTATTCAAGATGTTGGGGCAAACCAAGTATGCTCAGACCTATTGGCTGAATGGCAGCCGTGCTCGTTCGAGTGTTGTTGTAAAACCATTTCTCTATGCCCTTGGGTTAATCCATTTCACTCTCAACTCGATGTATGTTAAATATCTGAGTGTAAAAGCACAGAGAAAGTGTTGAATCCTTCAAGTGACTATTGCGAACTCTCAAGAGCCATAGCAAATGAAAACCATCCTCACCTACGGAACCTTCGACCTCCTCCACGTCGGCCACGTGCGTCTTTTAGAGCGCGCCAAAGCGCTCGGCGACCATCTAGTCGTCGGCCTGTCGACTGACGAATTCAATGAAATCAAACACAAGAGTTCATTCTTGCCATATGACCAGCGCAAGGAAATCCTTGAGGCGATCAAGTACGTCGACAAGGTCATTCCCGAAACCTGCTGGGAGCAGAAGGTGTCCGATGTCAAGGAGCACGGCGTGGATATCTTCGTGATCGGCGAAGACTGGGCCGGGGAGTTCGATTTTCTCAGGGAACACTGCGAAGTGGTTTATCTGACCCGGACCAAAGACATTTCGACATCGTCCCTGAAGGGCAGGTTGGGATGATTTTTTAAAAATGATGACTTCCGCTGAGACATCTGAAACTTTGTTGATTGATCAAAAGCAGGCCGATGCAGGTATGTCTCTCAAGACCTGGTGGGCTCTGCTCTTTATTTATCCCTTCGCTCGTCGATTAACCGTTCTCATCGTCAATCATACCCGCATTACACCCAACCAGATTACCTTCACGGCAATGGGGTTGAGGGTAATAACTGCTTGTTGCTTTTATACCGGTACCCGATGGGGGTTGATCGTTGGGGCGCTGACCTATTATTTGGCGTATGTCTGTGATTGTACCGATGGAACGGTCGCGCGGATCAAGAAACAGTCGTCCGAGTTGGGCCGTTATCTCGATCATGTCGCGGATTTGGTTGGTGATTTCGTTATCCTTGCGGTGCTCGCCTGGACCGTAGACATGTTAATGACTCCGATGGTGCTCGGCATGCTCTTTATGCATATTGCCGAATGTTACATGAGCTATCTGGCTGGTTTTGCACTCTCTCCCGATAAAGAGGGTAAATCTTCGATAGCAGCTTTTAACGTGATTAATCGATACCGGGACTGGTGGTTCTCCCGAAACATCAAGTCATTCTTTTCGTTCCCTGATTACAATGCTCTGGTTTTTGTCTTTGCGCCGCTTCTGGGTTTTCCAGCTCTCGGAATCCATGTCGGTTTCTATTGTCTGCTGGTTATATGTCTCTATACGGTCTTTTCGACGTTTGTATCGATACATACCGGTCGGAAATCTTTCCCTTAACCCGATTGAAGCAAAGTGTTTGGCTGATATATCAGTAGATGATGCGGTCATGCGCTAGGTTGATACCTTCTCGCACAAAAAAGAAACTTGGTAATTATGCTGATCAAAAAACAATATGCATCTGCCAATGATGTGGCTTGCCCATGTTGTAAAAAGCCCGTTCGACAGGTTAAGTACCTCTATCGAAGAGACAACTTTCAAACGGAGCTTTGCAAGTGCAATGAGTGCAGTCTGCTGTTTGCTCGACCAGTCTTTATCGAAGAGCTTACCGAGCGGCAGATGGATGGCGTCGAAAATGCCGAGATGTTCGGTAGTCCGACGCTCAAGTCAATCTATGCCAATTGGTTTCTGCGTAAGGAATTACGGGTTGTCAGAAAAAAACTTAAAGTCGACAACCCCACACTCCTTGACATCGGCTGTGGGACCGGATGGACCACGGCCTTCTGGCGCGATAACGGTTTTGTTGCCCATGGTCTTGAGCCTTCGGCTGTTCGATCGAAGATTGCCAGAGAGCGGTATGGTCTGGAGGTTTTTAACGATTACGTGGAGAATTTTGATCCAGAAAGTTGTTATGACGTCATCCTTTTACGTCACTCTCTGGAACATTTTGAAAATCCTGCCACTGTTCTCGCCAAGATCCACACGCTTCTGGCTGATGATGGCCTGATTCTTCTGGTCGTGCCGAATATTGACTGCTTGGGACGATATCTGTTCGGAACGGACTGGTCCTGGATTCTCCCCTGGCACTGTAATTTCTTTAATCCACAATCGATCCGCAGTATTCTGCAGTCTGCCGGGTTCTCAGATATGACCTTGTACCAGACGCCGTCTCCACTTTATTTTTTCGATAGCTTGGGCCGCAAGCTCAACACTCAGTTTTTTGCTCAATTGAAAAAAAAGTTCCGGGTGCCTCTATTGCTGGCATCAACGCCCTTTGCATTGCTGGGAGCAATGTTGGGGATGGGAGATAATATTACTGTTGTAGCCCGGAAATAGTTAAATTGCGCCCGTGGCAAAGGGGGTCGGACCTACTCAACCATCTGTAATAATTGTAATATTATGTAAAATTAGCAGTGTTACCTGCCTTAGAAGGTTATTTTTTGATGCACTTTTTACCCCTTTTAAGTTCAGAGCAAGGTGCGAATGCGGCAGGCTGCTAGCCTCCTTGAGAAAGCTGGGATTGTTTGTTAATCAATGAGTGAAAGGTGGCATTTTATCCAAACAATTGACCAACAGTCTTCATAGGCAAGAACATTCTCGTTCTGCCATTGTTCTGACAGAGAAGCTCAAAGTCGTATTTTGCATAAAATGCTTGGGCACCATCATTCAAACAATCCACAATACGTTGCCGGGTCGGACCAAACCAACTGGCTGATATGATTGAATAGTAGTCGAAAAGGTGGCCTTAAAAAGAGCTTAGAAGTATGTTTTTAGGGTTAAAATGGTTTTTAATGCAATTCTGTATAGGGGCAATGCCACGAGCGCACCGCTATTAAGTGGGCAAAGGGGGGCGGACCTACTCAACCATCTGTAATAATTGTAATATTATGTAAAATTAGCAGTGTTACCTGCCTTAGAAGGTTATTTTTTTATGCACTTTTTACCCCTTTTAAGTTCAGAGCAAGGTGCGAATGCGGCAGGCTGCTAGCCTCTTTGAGAAAGCTGGGATTGTTTGTTAATCAATGAGTGAAAGGTGGCATTTTATCCAAACAATTGACCAACAGTCTTCATAGGCAAGAACATTCTTGTTCTGCCATTGTTCTGACAGAGAAGCTCAAAGTCGTATTTTGCATAAAATGCTTGGGCACCATCATTCAAACAATCCACAATGATTGCAAATGCTCTCATATGCGCATTGATCTCCCACAGGTACTCGAGCGCTTTTATCAGGGTGATTTTTCCAAGACCATTTCCGTGGAACTCAGAATGAACAGCAAGTTGTGCAATAAGAAATACAGGAATTGGATAGTGAGGGAGTCGCTTCACCAAGGCCTCTGGAAAGGTTTCTCTTTTAATTGAACTTGGTGTGATTGAGTAAAAAGCGCATATCGGGTATTTGCTATCAGGAAGAGGAGAGACGGCTGGCAGTAGCATAGTTCTACTAATCCCGGCCGCCATATGTTTAGCTGCTTTTGTTTTGATGAAATCGTTTAGCTCTTCTTCTCCACTATCGAACGAGTTTCGATCGTGGAGGGCTTTGTCAAGCTCAACAAATTCCTTTGCCCAACTCACTTGATGTCTTGCTCACGTGTGAAAGCCACAGCATCACGCAAAGTTTGGCTTGGTTGTTTTGCGTTCTCACATGCAGCCATAAAACGATCAAAAACATTGTCTTGTACTGTGATGCTTTCATGCTCTGCAATGACCTTATTTGCATCCTCTTCCATGAGGCGTACAACGTATTCCTTGAGACTTCGAAGTCCCAGTAGTGCAGATGCTTTCTCCGCTTTTTCTTTAATTTCTAAATCTAGTTTCATATCGAATCGTGCCGTGGCCATTTTGCTCTCCTTTGCCCTTGTACGGATTTTTTCCGTACTCATGTGAGAACTATAAACGTAGTCTGATTGGATGTCAATAAGTACGGATATTTTCCGTACGCATGAAAATTACATGACCTCAATGTTGCCGAATGTTTACGGTCGTAAATTAACAGGCTCCTAACCGTACGCATGTTAGATTATCGCAACCACGGCCACTATTGACAATCAGACCAGACCAGACTAAGTTACAAGTAGACGATAAGAGTTTGTGAATACTCAAAGGAGTATGTTTATGCAAATAACCAATATTTCAGAAGCAAAGGCCAATTTGTCTTTATTGATAAAGACAGTTCAGGAAACGGATGAGCCAATAATAATCGGTAAGGCAGGAAAACCTGTGGCGATTCTTTCCGCTTTCAAAGAAAACAGTTCTCCCCGTCAACTTGGAGGGAGCTGGGAAGGGAAGGTCAAGATTAGCTCAGACTTTGATGACGTTGATCAGGGGATTGAAGACAGTTTTTACAATTCATCTATTTTCCCGGATGAATCGTGAATATCCTGCTTGATACCCATGTCGTAATATGGGCTTTGGAAAATAATCCCACACTGGCTGAGCGTGCTGTAAATGCCATTGTTGATGGCAACAATATGGTTTTTGTCAGTTCTATCTCAGTTTGGGAAATAAGCATTAAACAGAAACTTGGAAAGCTGAAAGCCCCGAACAATCTGCTGGAAGAAATCAGAGGGCATAGATTTACTCCACTCCCTATCAATGCAGATCATGCACAACTTGCGGGACAACTACCCTATATCCACAAAGACCCCTTCGATCGGATGCTTATTGCCCAGGCAATTATCGAAAAACTGGTATTGCTGACTCGGGATGAACTAATCGCCAAGTATGATGTAAGCATACTAAAAGCATAGTAACACTGTGTCCTTTGCTTCTCTCTTTTCGTCTCGCCTCAGAACGCCTACTTCTGGTGAGTCAGCGAAGGGAACGGGCGTTACGCTGATGTTTCTCGGGTCAGACCATCCCAACTTTTTGATATGATTTAATGGTATTCGAAAAAATGGTCTTAAAAAGGCTCCGGCTGGTAAATTTGCTGAAAAACTGGGAGCAGCCAATTTGATTAGCCGATATTTTAGAATGCTTTGGGCACACTCCTGCCTGAAAAACTGATGTTGTTATAGACCCTGTTGTTTCGGGCTGTTTCGTTATATGATGATTGTTAAACGTGGGGGGAGTGGGGATCCAACAGATTCTCTTCTTAAGGATCCGGTGATGTTTATGGTTGGGTTGTTGTGGGCGGTGATGGTTGGCGTGAGTACTTATTTGAGCTGATTGGATATTCTTCGGGTATGATCTTTTTTGACAATTTGCGCCCTTTCAGAGCTAGATCAATCACGGATTATTGTTGTAATATGCTTGAGGGATGGTGACTCAATTGTCTTGGAGAAATATGTTATGAAATCAAAGGAACTCATTGAGATAGACTGCAAAGCAATTGCTGAGCAGATAAGTTTTGTGTTGAAGGATTATGATGAAGTTGCAGCGGTCTATTTATTAGGTTCGGTTGTTACCGGACAGCTGCGAGATGACAGTGACATAGATATTGCGGTGCTTCCAGGAGAACAGCAGGTTGTATCAATGAAGACACGTTTGGAACTAGCTGGGTTGCTGGAAACGAAACTTGGCAGGGACGTTGATATAGGGATAATCGATGCGCATAATCTGATTTATGCTAGTGAAGCAATGCTCAGGGGGAAACGTATAATAACATTCCAAAAAGAGTACACAGAAATGACAGAAATGCGTTTGCTCGGATGTTATTTGGTCTTCAAAGAAGATCGCAAGGAAGTAGAGGAAAGTTATCATGCCGCCTGACAACATCAGTTTAAATAAAGCATCCATTATCGAAAGATGTATCCGACGTATGCAGGAAGAATACGAAGCGAATCCAGACCTCTCCAATTTTACCCATCTGGATGCTTTGATCCTGAATATTGAACGAGCCTGCCAGGCTGCAATTGATCTCGCCATGCATATTGTCTCTATCGAACATCTGGGTGTTCCCCAAAGTAGTGCAGAATCATTCAAGTTGCTCCAACAGGCTGGTAAAATTGATAAAAAGCTTGCTTCTCGCCTTATCGGCATGACAGGTTTTCGAAATATCGCTATCCACCAGTATCAGGAGATCGAGCCAGGGGTTATCCACTACATTATGAAAGATGGCTGGGAAGATTTTGTCATTTTCTGTAAAGTTCTTTCTATACGAATTAAGCCGTAGCTTTGGTTTGTTTTGTTATGTTAGAGCCTCTCAAAAATTATTTGTCCTAGCAGCCTGTCGGACTATCTGGGCTGAAGCGAAAATTCGGCCGTTTGAGAAAAGATTTTGGCTCATTTGAGAGTAATAGCCGTAGCTATTGGTCGAAAAGGAGCTGAAATATGGGCCAATCAGACGGATTTGCAGCCAGTTCATGGTTAGTCCGACAGGCTGCTAAAGCCTGCCCGAGAATAAATGATCGGCTGCAAACAAGCTGAAATCTGTTCTCAAACTTCTGGGTTTTCGCTTCGGCCCTTATTCTCGGACAGACTCCTAAAGTTGAAAAAAATGGTCTGATTCAGGGAGTAGTTAAGAGTAAACACCGGACCCCTGAGTTTTTGGTCTTGTTTGTATGGATTCTCAGTTCTGTGGTAAATTTAAAACCGGAGGAAGCGATGCGTTTGAGTCAATCAGAGAAAGAAGATATTAAACGAGAGTTGGTTGCAAACTTATGCCACGAGCCTGAAATTACCAAAATTGTTGTCTTCGGGTCTTTTCTAACAGCTACAGAACCAAACGATCTGGATGTTGCGATTTTCCAGAACAGTGACTCTTCATACCTTCCCCTGTCTCTGAAGTATCGTAAAAAAACTCGGCTGATTTCTCGTCGGATTGCTTTAGATATCCTGCCACTTAAAACCGATGCACAAGGCGGAATTATGTTGGATGATATTGCCCGGGGTGATGTCATTTATGAAAGCTGAAACCAGAGGATGGCTTGACTATGCTGAAGATAGGATGTGAACATACTTATAAATACCTTCTTTACTACGGTACTGTAAAGGGCGGCTGCTTGATCCGCTACGACAACGAAAAAGGGAAAGGTGACCACAAGCACCTTGGAGTTAAGGAACGCACTTATGAGTTCAAAAGTCTCCGCCGCCTGATCGAGGATTTCAGGCGCGACGTTCGCGAGGAGTCGAGCATATGAAAGAAAAAGACTTCCAGATCGGCATCAAATCCACTGACGACTTCTTTGACGAGGCGCTTGACATTGCAGACAAGCTCGATTCTGGTTGGCGCCCGGTGCGTGCTGTTGAGCGTCTCTATTTCGGCGACCTGCAGACGCTGCTCAAATACCTGACCCCAAAACGGTTCGAGCTGCTGAATGTCCTGCATAAAACCGGTCCTTCCAGCATCAATGCTTTGGCCAAAACACTGTGTCGCCAGTACCGCAACGTCCACACTGACATCAAGGAATTGTTAATGCTCGGCTTGGTTGAGAAGGACGAAAAAGGCCTCTACTTTGTCCCTTGGGACGAAATCAGCACCGTCATCAAACTTGCCGCCGCATGATCTTCTGCCCATAGTCAGGTCGGGGTCTCCTTCGGGTCTTTCGCGGTCCACGCTTCAACTTGACAAGACCAAAAACAGGGGTCAGGTGTTTACGGGTTGTTGCCCAAACTAAGTTTCAGCTCATACAGAAACAACAATCAGCGGCCATCTCTGTGTAAAAGATGTAACCGCACTACAGCGGAATTGGATCGATAGAGCCTCAAGCATTGTTATTGTTCGTCTATTGCTCTTT
>JAGXHM010000097.1 GCA_024636155.1 Deltaproteobacteria bacterium | reverse complement strand
GGCAGCGTCAGATGTGTATAAGAGACAGCTGCTGTCGACAAGGCCAAGCAGGTCAATATGCCGAAAGACAACGTGGATCGGGCGATCAAAAAGGGCACTGGCGATCTGGACGGTGTCAATTATGAAGAAGGCATTTTTGAAGGCTACGGTCCCGGTGGTGTCGCCTTGATTGTCGAGTTTCTCACCGATAACCGCACCCGCACCGTGGCCGACGTACGCTTCTGCTTCAGTAAATATGGTGGCAATCTCGGCGTCAGTGGCTCCGTTGCGTTTCTCTTTGACCGTAAAGGGCTGATTGCTTTTTCAGCAGAGAATGATTTCGATCAGATCTTCGAAATTGCCCTTGAGGCAGGTGCTGAAGATGTCAAAGATGAAGGCGACATCTACGAGGTAATCACCGAGCCAGCTGACTTCTTCGAAGTCCGAGAAGCCATGGCAAAAGCGGGCCTACAATGGGAAACAGCTGAGACCTGCATGATTCCACAAACCCAAGTGCAACTTGAAGGCAAATCGGCAGAAACCATGTTGAAACTGATGGATGCCCTTGAAGACAACGATGATGTGCAGAACGTTTACGCGAACTTCGATATCAGTGAAGATGAGTTAGCAAAGATTATGGACTGATCGCCTATCATTAATTTTGGATTTTGAATTCGCATGCGGATTTTCGGTATTGACCCAGGCACCCGGATTACCGGATATGGCATTATTGATGTCGAAGGCAATCGCCTGCGCCATGTCGATAACGGCATCATAAAAACCCGCAGCAGTGATGTCTTGCCGCTCAGGCTGAAAGCTATTTACGATGGACTGACGTCAATTCTCAAAGAGTACGCGCCTGAATCGGTTGCTGTTGAGCAGGTGTTCATGGCCAAGAACCCGCGAGCAGCATTAACCCTTGGACATGCTCGTGGCTCGGCAGTTCTTTCTGCCGTGAACCTTGATTTGGAGGTTCTCGAATATTCGGCGCTGCAAGTAAAAAGTGCTGTGGTCGGCTATGGACATGCCAGCAAACAACAGGTCCAACAGATGGTCAAAGCACTCCTGAATCTCCCTGAGATTGCCCAAGAGGACGCTTCTGACGCCTTGGCTGTAGCCATCTGCCACGCCAACAGTCGCACATTGAAACAGGCCATCACCCGGAGCGGAGGCTGACCATGCCCTTGTACCTTTCACCTTCCACCTTTCACCTTTCACGGTCCTTATGATCGCCCTGGTTCGCGGCACGTTGGCTTACAAATCGATCGACCATGTGATCATTGACGTCGGTGGCGTCGGCTATCGACTGTCGATTCCATTGTCGACCTTCTACTCCCTCCCGGAGACAGGTGAAGTCACTCTCTTCACGCACACACATGTCAGAGAAGATGCTCTCCTCCTCTACGGTTTTCTGAGTATTGAGGAAAAAGAGCTGTTTATCATCCTGATCGGAATTTCCGGCGTCGGACCAAAACTGGCAGTCAACATTCTTTCACATATTCCAACCGGGGATCTTAAAAGAGCAATCGCTACAGGTGATATCAAGCGCCTCTCGGGGCTACCTGGCATTGGCAAGAAAACTGCTGAGCGCCTGGTACTCGAACTTAAAGACAAAGTCGGCCCGATTGATCAACTCCCTGCGTCGCCTGATGCAACGTCTGTAGCTGGCCCTACGACAGGCGCCCTGATCAATGATGTTATTTCCGCATTGGTCAATCTTGGCTACAAGGAGAATATGGTCCGGAAGGTTCTTGAAAATATGGAACTGGCACCGGATCTGACGATGGAAGAAGTCCTCAAAGGAGCGCTGAAAGTCCTGGTTCGTTGATTTTCAGTTTTAACATCTATGGAAGAACGTATAATTACAGCAGAGAACACGGGGGATGACGGCTCCTTTGACCTATCGCTGAGACCGAAGGTCCTTACCGACTATGTCGGGCAAAGTAAGGTTAAGGAGAATCTTAAAGTATTCATCAGTGCTGCTCGCGGTCGTGGTGAATCGCTTGACCATGTTCTCTTCTACGGCCCACCGGGCCTTGGCAAGACCACCCTTGCGAACATTATTGCAGCAGAAATGGGTGTCAACATCAAGAGCACATCCGGTCCTGTCATAGAAAAACCAGGTGATCTGGCCGCAGTTTTAACCAACCTTGAGCCAGGTGACGTCCTTTTTATTGATGAGATTCACCGCCTCTCACCGGTGGTCGAGGAAATCCTCTATCCGGCAATGGAGGATTACCAACTCGACATCATGATCGGCCAGGGACCCTCGGCACGCACGATCAAACTCGACATCCCTCGCTTCACGCTGGTCGGTGCGACAACCCGCGCCGGGCTGATCTCTTCGCCATTAAGAGACCGTTTCGGTATCCTGAACCGGTTGGAGTTCTATACACACAAAGAGCTGGCAACGATCACCACACGTAGCGCTGGGATATTAGGCGTTTCCATCGATGCCGCCGGTTCCAGTGAAATCGCCCGTCGCAGTCGCGGCACGCCACGTATAGCCAACCGCCTGCTAAGGCGGGTCAGAGATTTTGCCGAAATCGATGGTGACGGAACCATCACTCAAAGCATGGCGGATCAGGCCTTAGTTCGCCTTGAAGTTGACCAGCAGGGGTTTGACCAGATGGACAGACTTTTACTGGAAACCATCATAGACAAATTCAGTGGCGGACCGGTCGGCCTCGACACCTTGGCGGCAGCTATCGGCGAAGAAAAAGATACGATAGAAGATGTCATTGAGCCATACCTTCTCCAACAGGGATTTATCAATCGAACACCTCGTGGTCGAGTTGCAACGCATCTGGCTTATACACATCTGGGACGCTCTCCCGGAGCGACACCTCCGCCAAAAACGCTTTTTACTTAAAAAGGTGTTGAAGCTTTAATTTCTTTGTCACCTAAACAAATCTTGTGATAGCCTGATTTTGTGGGGGGTGATTCAAGCAACAAGCCCTGCTAACACACCCCGAGGGTCGTCATGGTGACGGCCCTTCCCATTTAAACACCCCCCGGTTTTCTATCCATCGTGGAAGCCGGATGGATAGAAAATCACACGAAAGCTTATGGACCCTACCCTGCTGCAACAGTTTCGCCAGCAATTGGCCTCCTGGATCGAAACTCGCCTCGTTCAGCGTCTACCCTTTCAGCGCTTGGAGCTCTGCCCGAAGACCGTGACCGATCAGGGCTGTCTCACTCCAGATCTGGTGCTCTGGATAAACCGCGACAGCCAGTTAGCTGGAAGCATGATTCTGCTGCCGGACATCGTCGATGACCGGATGCTCGCCGAAGGCGTCTCCCTGGCCAAAGCTCTTGGCTTGGGGCACTTCACAACCTGGGCGGCACGCGAAGTGTCAATCTGGAACCTCACGTCAGGTAAGCCGAGCCTGCTGCATTCTTTTCCTCTGCCACCCGCGAATCGTATTCGCCCTGAAGATTTCCAGCACACCCTTGATAACCTGCTCGAACGACTTAAAGTTATTACGGTAACCAGCGCACCACCTACGGCAGAATATTCAGTCCATTATTTTGTCAATCTCTGTCTGCGTATTCTGCAGGAATTAACCCCTGGATTAACAGTAAGTGCCCGCATGACAGCGGGAGAAACTGCTGTTGATGCGTGGGTTGAACATGCTCCCAGAGAAAAAGCCTGGATGAGTTTGTGGCGCGTGCTTTTTCTGCTCTGGCATGGGCGCCTGCCACCGGGGTTACAGCCAGAGCGGCTGGAGCTTGCCATACGTTACGCCCTGACCGATCTGAGCGGAGGTCAACTCTCATGGTTTGACATACAGGAGAGTGAACCTCCTTTACCAGAGAATGTGGCGGTTCGTCTGCATCATCTTGCCAGCAGGCTCAGACAGCTTGGATGGCCGCACAATGATGAGCATGCCAAGAGCCTCGTCTGTCTCTTGCTGAATGAAGCCGCTCAACGTTTTGGGTTGGAAGCCCCTCTTCTGCCATGGGACGCAGACAAAGCACAACTATACGTTGCCTGCCAACCGTCTCAATCAGCAAACAACTGCTCCCTGGTCGCCCCACGAGCGTACCTCGCCGGATGGGCTTTCAAAACAGCCTTTGGAGGTCGATCCGAAAACAGTCTCTACGCAGAATCCCTGCAAACACTGGACACAGTACAAAATCTAACAAGTGCCGTTGCCGTTTTACAAGAGGTACAAGCGTTGAATCGCAAAGATCGCGACGACCGGCTGATCTTTTTCCGCCAGGTTTGGCCGAGTCGACGTTTCGATCTGCCACGCAATTCTCCGGCCTGGTTATGGGATGCGCTTTACCTCGCCGGCCTGATTTCTGAAGAGTTGTCTCTGATCTTGCCGCATGGTTGGCATCGAGCGCCGGGCATTCTGTGCCTCTGGGAAATCCTTGCAGAACGTTATCAACTTAAGGAAATTGCAGAGAGTGCGTCAGGAGAACAATCCCTGCACTTTGTGCATACGACAGCAGATGAAACATCGAACCTGGTGGTGTACAGGGACAATCTGATCATAAATATACCTGCTGAGCTATCAGCCAAACAAAAGCCAGGGACGACACAAGTCTGGTTGAATGCTACTGAGCAGGTAGTGGAAGTGCTACGCAACCAAGTGGCGACCGAAATCTCCGCGCATTGCAAGGATGAGCCAGAGACACTAAGCTGGGGTCTCTTCCTCTTTCTGCGGACGCGTCTGGGCAGATATCTATGGGACCTTTGTAGCGACCGGTCGGCCTTACCGGAATTAGACGCAACAACAGATGCCGTTCTAGCCTTTGGCGTTCCAGTTCCAAACGAAAACATGCTCTCAGACCTGAGCTTGATCGTCTCTCATGACACACAGGCCATGCCAACGCCAGAACTTCTGGAGCGAGAGTTCACCACTATCTTCGGCCCCGTCCCGCCTCTGCCTGAGAGTGCTGTGCACACCGTCTCTGATGCCCCTAAAGCCCGTCGCAGAAACAGGACATCCACTGAGCAGATTGCAACCAAAGTTTTTCAGGACGGTATACCGCGTTTCCCTGAACACTACCTGATGCACATCTACCGCCCAGCACTCGTTCATTACGATATTTGCGGCCCTCTTGAGATCAGCGAAGAGTTTTTTGACCGCATATCATTACGAACCGTTGACCATGAGCATACCATTGAAGTCTCAGGTAAAATCCTCGCCGAAGCACTTCTTCTTGCCTCCCATGCAAGCGAAACAAAGGTTTTTTTGCCAGAGGATGAGAGTATTATTGCAGAGCTGGTTGTACATTACCGATCCGACCTGAATCGTCTCTGGGACAATCTGGTCAGAGAATGTCGAAGCCTCGAGCCACACCGTCAGGCCGCCATCAAATTGGCCAAAAAAATATGGCAGCAGCAGGGCTTGCCACCAGGAGATTCTGACTAAAGTGAAGACAAGTCTGTCTCCTCATTACGCAACATCTCTTTCTGCCATGTAACTATTCAGTTCTCTGGTCTTTTTATACAAACCATATTAATATGCAATGATTACTTATCGACAAAGGCTTTTCTATGAATGTTCTATTACATATGTGTTGCGCCAATTGCGCCATCTACCCTGTCCGTATGTTGCGTGAATCCAGACATACCGTCGTTGGCTATTTCTTTAATCACAACATTCACCCTTACCAGGAATATCGTCGACGGCTGCAAGCTGTAGAAGAATACGCTGCGGCCAGCGACCTGAAAGTCATATACAAAGATGAGTATCTCCTCGAAGATTTCTTGGCACAAGTTGCGAGTGAGCCAGCAAATCGCTGCACTTATTGCTATCAGTCCCGCCTCAGGCAAGCGGCTGAATATGCAGCGATCTCCGGATACGATGCTTTCACTACAAGCCTGCTCTATTCCCGCTATCAGAATCATGAATTGATTCAAAAAATGGGTGAGGAACTGGGACAACATTACGGTATTGAATTTTTCTATGAAGATTATCGAACCGGTTGGCAGGAAGGGATCAAAGCCTCTAAAGCCATGGGACTTTACCGACAACAATATTGTGGCTGTATCTATTCAGAGAAAGACAGATATCACCCCAGAGGCAACAACTGATATGCAAGAACCTCGTCCCCGGAGGTCATATGTCTGCCACTCCATCCAGACCAAAGATAGGGCTTGCTCTCGGTAGCGGTGCCGCCAGAGGCCTCGCCCACATCGGGGTACTCAAAGTTCTTGAAGAAGCGTCTATCCCGATCGATATTATTGCCGGGACCTCAATGGGTGCTTTTATCGGCGCCATGTATGCCGCCGGTGTTCCTGTCACACAAATGGAAAAGGTTGCCCTGGAAATCGACTGGCGCAGTATGGCCAGGTTACTCGATCCGATGATCCCGACCTCAGGGCTGACCGACGGCGGAAAACTTGTCGCGTTTATGGCCGAATTACTTCCGGCTCGAGACTTTAAAGATCTGCGACAAACTTTGGCTGTGACAGCAACCGATATCAACACCGGTGAAGCGATTATTATCAAACAGGGCGACTTGCTTGAGGCCCTGCGTGCGAGCCTGGCATTTCCGGGCATTTTCCCACCGGTTCGATTCGGCCAGCGGTTTCTGGTCGACGGTGGCCTTTGTAACCCGATCCCGACGGACGTGGCTCGCAACATGGGTGCAGATATAATAATTGGTGTATGTACGATTCCTAAAGTTGCCAAAAAGACGCCGGAAACTTTTCTACCGATCAGGCACGGTCGCTCCAGAAGGATTACGCGCTGGCGTGATTTTTTTAGCGCAGGCAAGATAGAACTGGCGTTTCGTTCTGCCCTTGGTCAGGAGCCAACAGAGATTCAGGACGAGGCAGCGGGGTCTCCAAAAGCCCCCAATATCTTTCGTGTCTGCGCCCAGAGCGTTGCCATCATGGAGAATGTCATTAATGAGATGCATTTGCTCCGGAACCCACACGACTTGATTCTCAGGCCGCAACTCGACGGAATCACACTCCTTGAGTTTCACCGTGCAAAAGAAGTCATTGCTTCAGGTGAGGCTGCAGCAAGAGCGGCTCTGCCAGAAATTGAAATTCTTCTCAATTCCCCATAAGACAACTTGAAAGACGCCTTTGCTCTGCTAACATGTTGATATAACTATTTCATTTTAGCGCACCAACAGGGAGGAAACCATGATTGAACTGTTCGAGAAAACCTTATTGACCGCAATAGGAGCGATGACTCTCTCGCAAAAAAAATCCGAAGAACTTTTACAAGAGCTACGCGTGAAACTGAACGTCAGCGAAGAAGAAGGTAAAGCATTTTTTCAAAAAGTTCAGGAAGCAGTGTCCCAGAATCAGGCAATGCTCCAGGAGCAGGCTCGGGCTGAAGTCAAAAAATCGTGTGAACGTATGGGTGTGGTCACCAATGAAGAGTTTGAAAAACTCAAGAAGAAGGTGGCAGAAGTCAAAAAATCCTGTGATCAAATGGGTGTGGTCACCAATGAAGAGTTTGAAAAACTCAAGAAGATAGTGGCAAAACTTGAGAAAGACCAGGAATAGACAGCCCTTGAGCTGATCCGGACATAACTATGCTGCCTATCTTCCGCGTCAATCGAAACATTCGGACTATCCGCCGTTACAGAACTATTCTCGGGGTTCTGATCACATACGGCTTTGGGCATTTTGTCGAGCAACTCAACATCGATTATTATGTTGAACTTGGCAAACGAATTGTCACGTTCAACAAAATGCCCAAGGAACTTGAACGCCTCAGCCAGCCACAACGTCTGCGACTGGTAATGGAAGAGCTTGGACCAACCTTTATCAAGCTCGGCCAACTCCTCTCCACTCGCCCTGATGTCCTCGGTAGCGAGTACATTCGTGAGTTCAGCAAATTACAGGACAAGGTCCCTCCAGTTTCCATCGAGGAAGTCAACGCTCAGATCCAGCGCGAGCTGGGGTACCCTGCTGCAGAACTCTTCGCTGAGTTTTCTACGGAGCCCCTCGCGGCAGCCAGCATTGCTCAAGTTCATCGTGGCAAGCTGAAAAGCGGCGAAGACGTTGTCCTTAAAGTTCGGCGACCTGAGATCGTCAAAGTTGTTGAGACAGACATTGATGTGATGATGGGACTGGCCCACCTGATTGAGCAACATGTGCCCGCAATCGCCCTTTACAATCCGGTCAGCCTGGTCAAAGAGTTCCGCCGTAACATCATGCGCGAAATGAATTTCACCCGTGAAGGGCGCACCGTTGAACGTTTTGCGGTTAATTTTGCCGAGAGCAAAACCGTTTATACACCAAAAATCTTCTGGGCTTATTCAGGCGATACCGTCCTGACGATGGAATACGTCGATGGCATCAAGATCTCGGAGTTGCAAAAGCTTACTGAACAAGGCTACGATCTCAAGGAAATTGCCCGCCGCGGTGCAGACGCCTTTCTCAAGCAGGTCCTCGACTATGGGCTCTTTCACGCAGATCCTCACCCGGGTAACGTCTTTATCCTTCCCGATCAAGTTATTTGCATGCTTGATTTCGGTATGGTTGGTCGACTCGGCCAGGATCTCAAAGATCAGTTAATCGACCTTTTGCAGGCCCTGCTTGACCGGGACGTCGAGCGGATCATTTCCCAACTGCTCTATTCAGGTGAACTGACAGAGAACTCTGACCTCAAAAGCTTGCGTAGGGATCTGCACGATTTTATTGAAGACTACTACGATATTCTCCTGCAAGAGATCAAAGTCGGTAAATTACTTTCTGAATTCATAGAGATTTTAACGCATCATCATATTCATTTACCTGCCGACTTCATGTTGTTATCCAAGGCGCTTCTCATTATGGAAGGTGTGGGGAGACAATTGGATCCCGACTTCAATATGATTTCTCACATGCGCCCTTATGTCAGGAGACTGGCTCTCGCTCGTTTCAGTCCCAAGAATATAAGCGCAGAGTCAGGTCGTATTGCCCGGGCGTACATGGCCTTGGGCAAAAACCTGCCTTACGACATCAAGGAATTTATCAACCGACTCAATCACAACAAGTTCAAGATTGACCTTGAACACCGCGGCCTCGAAAAGCTGGTTACAGATCTGGACCGTTCCAGCAATCGGGTCTCATTTGCAGTCGTGATCGGCTCGTTGATTGTCGGATCATCCCTGGTTTTGCAAATCGACAGGGGCCCGATGATTTTCGGTTTTCCGATGATCGGTTTGCTGGGATATTCTATCGCAGGACTGCTCGGTTTGTGGCTGGCAGTAGGGATTCTGAGATCAGGACGGCTATAAGAAGTGTGTTCTAAATACCACAATTGTTGCAGTAAAAAGATATCTGCACGATCACTGACGTCTCCCATCACCAAACATCTCCTGCAACTTCAACAACTTATGCAATAACGACAGTTGGCAAGAACCTTGCATTACAGATCCGTGCAACGACACTGAGCTACCCCAAGGACATAAGCGTAATGAGTATGATTTGCCAAACAACTATTGCTCGACCAACAGCGATTTCCGGGATCGGTTTGCATACCGGACAACGTATCAACATGACGTTGCGTCCAGCAGAGGCCGGGGTTGGCATTATCTTTCATCGGAAGATGGATGGTCACACTGTCAGCATAAAAGCAACTTCTGCAAATGTCGTTGATACGCGCATGGCAACGGTTCTAGGCAAAGGAGATGTTCGCGTTTCCACTGTTGAGCACTTACTGGCAGCACTTTCTGCTTATGGTGTTGACAACTTGAACATCGACATTGATGGTCCAGAAGTACCAATCATGGATGGCAGCGCAGCACCATTTGCTTCCATTCTTGAAGAAGCAGGCCTGCATAGGCACCCACAAAGTCGTAAATTTTTGGCTATTCGCCAGCCTGTGTCTGTTATTGATGGTGAAAAGCGGATTAGTATTATTCCATCTCGTTTTTTCCGCATCACATTTGACATCGCTTTTCAGCATCCTTGCATCGCGTTGCAACAGCGTTCAGTTAAAGTCACTTCAGCAGGGTTCCGCAGGGATCTGGCACCAGCGCGCACCTTCGGCTTTTTGCGCGATGTTGAAATGCTCAAGGCCGCTGGCCTCGCTCGCGGTGGCTCTCTGGAAAACGCGATTGTTGTTGACGATGAGCGTATCCTTAACCCAGAAGGACTTCGCTTTCAAGACGAGTTTGTCCGGCATAAAATTCTTGACGCTATCGGCGATTTAAGCTTGATCGGCTACCCGATTCTAGGACATGTTCGTGCATTCAAAGCAGGCCACGACGTCAACCACCAGCTGGTGCAGAAAGTGTTGGAAAATCCTGAGAACTGGCAGATTCTTGAATTCAGTGAAAATGACCTTGAAAAATCTCTACAGATGGCACCACAGTCTTTTGCCGCTGATCTGGCTTTTTCCAAAGCCTAGTCATCTTAAAACATGAAACGAAAAAAGGCAGCCTTATCGGCTGCCTTTTTTCGTTCTTGCTGATTGCTTTTCTTGCCATGTCTTGATGCTTGCATAAGGGCCGCTTTACGCCTAAAATTGCGCAACAATAGAATTTTATTATGAACAAATTGAACTCTACCAACAAATCAGGTGTCAAGGGCACCGAATCTCGCAAACGTCGCCGCGAGTGGCTACTCGTAGTAGTCATTACCGGACTTGTCGTCCTGTCTCTACGCTATCAAGGCCAGCTTTTTGATCTGACTTCGGAGATACCCCTTTCTGGCAACATCCTGGTTCTCGCCCTGATCAACTTGAACATTTTGTTGATTATCTTCTGCCTTTTCCTTGTCATGCGTAATATTTTCAAGCTCTTACTGGAACGACGGCGAGGCATTCCAGGGGCAAAGCTGCGCAGCAAATTGGTTCTCGCCTTCATCGCATTGTCACTAATTCCCACAATGCTGCTCTTCTTCGTCTCTGCTGGTTTCATAACTAACTCCATTGAGAACTGGTTTAATAGCCAGATAGAAAAATCTCTCGAGGAGTCGCTGGAGGTAGCACAAACCTATTACAAGAATTCTGCAAGCAACGCGCTCTATTACGCCGAACAAATTTCTCTGGCAATCAAAGAACAGAAACTACTCAACGAAGGCAACCTGCCGGTCCTGGAAGTGTTGATTCATCAGAAGCAGAAAGAGTACAACCTCGGCATTGTCGAAGTCTTTTCTGCAACCCTTGAAGAACTTGTTCGTGCCGTTAACCCTCAGGTTCCTGCTGCTGACTTCACCGACCCTGGTTCTGACAGTATTCGTGAAGCCTTGCAAGGCAATCGTTTCACCCGTATCAGTCCAATTGGTCGGGCTGATTTGATTCGAGGCATCGTTCCCGTTTATTCAAACTGGAACCAAAATGATGTCGTTGGGGTTGTTGTCGTCAACTATTATGTCCCCTACTCATTGGTCAACAAGATGAAAGAGATCAGCAACTCTTTTGAACAGTACAAATCAACCAAGCTGCTCAAAGGAAAGATCCAGAAGGGTTATGTTCTCTTTCTGCTCCTGATCGCGCTGGTAATCATCTTCCTCTCAACCTGGGCAGGTTTTCACCTTGCACGTGGCATTACGGAACCAATTCATAATCTGGCCGTAGCGACCAATCGCGTCGCCTCAGGCGATTTGAATGTCACTCTCGACAGTCATAGTGATGACGAAGTCGGCTCTCTGGTGGAAGCGTTTAACACAATGACTGCCGACCTCCGCACAGGTCAAAAAACGATTCGCCGAGCCAATCGTGAGTTGCAGTCATCCAATCTTGAGCTTGAGCAAAGACGGCGCTATATGGAAATCGTCCTGGCGAATGTTACCGCCGGGGTTATCTCTATCGACAGTCGTGGGCACATTACGACCATCAATAAATCGGCAGAAAAACTGCTCAATCTAAAGACGTCAAAAGTCATCGGTCGTAATTTCCGCGACATTATAAGCACTGACTATCTGCCTATGATAAAAGGGATTCTTAAGGAACTCATCGGTTCTGGTAAGGATTCTATTCGCAAGCAGATCACCCTTCCAACAGGCGACACAAAGGTTGTATTACTGGTTAATGTTACGACGTTAAAAGATGAGAATAACGAATTCATGGGTACGGTTGTTGTTTTTGATGATTTGACCCAGTTGCTCAAAGCGCAAAGAATGGCAGCATGGCGTGAAGTCGCACGCCGAATCGCCCATGAGATAAAGAATCCTTTAACACCGATCCAGCTATCGGCTCAGCGTCTTCGTCGCCGCTATCTAGAGCGTTTCACCACCGACGATACGGTCTTTGATGAATGCACTACGATGATTATCAAACAGGTCGATGATTTAAAAAATCTGGTTAACGAATTCTCCAGCTTTGCACGCATGCCAGCCAGCAACCCGAGCCTTAACAACCTCAACGAGGTCCTCAATGAAGCCCTGGTCCTTTTTCAGGAAGGCCACAAGGAAATCAATTTCTTGTTAAAGACCGACTCATCATTACCGGTCTTTAGCCTGGATAGAGAACAGATAAAGCGTGTCATTATCAATCTTCTAGATAATGCTGTAGCGGCAGTTAATGGCAGTGGCCAAATTACTCTCGGGACTTCTTTCAACAAAGACTTACAAATCGCAACACTGAAAGTTAGCGATACTGGCCATGGAATTCCCGCAGAAGACAAACCGAGACTATTTGAGCCTTACTTCTCAACCAAAAAATCCGGGACGGGTTTAGGTCTCGCTATTGTTTCTACAATCATTTCCGACCATAATGGCTATATTCGCGTGCGTGACAATGAACCAAAGGGAACACACTTTATTGTCGAGCTTCCGATATCTTCTGAAGTTGCTCAAACATAACTAGTGTCCATCCGGAAACGCCAGATGGGTGCCGTGTAAGTTTCTGATTTGGAAACCAGCAATTTTTCGCAAGGTCAAGGAAATCAAGTATTTGAGCGGAGGCGTAGCACTTTACGCCGCACAATCAAATGCGCAGATTGACGCCGAGATTGCGGAAAAGG
>JAGXHM010000096.1 GCA_024636155.1 Deltaproteobacteria bacterium | reverse complement strand
GACCTGACCAAAACTGACCAGGGCTTTCTTTTGCTCAAAGGCGGTCAGGGAGGTCGCGGCAACGCCCGTTTCCTGTCGTCGACCAATCGGGCCCCCCGTCACACCCAGCCAGGAATGCCCGGCGAAGAACGCACCCTGCGTCTGCAACTCAAACTGCTCGCCGATGTCGGCCTGGTGGGGCTACCCAACGCTGGCAAGTCGACGCTGATCTCCTCTGTCTCCGCTGCCCGTCCGAAGATTGCCGACTATCCCTTTACCACCCTGATCCCAAATCTCGGCGTAGTCCGTCATGGCGACTTTCGCTCCTTTGTCATGGCCGACATCCCCGGACTGATTGAAGGGGCCAGTGATGGACAGGGACTTGGATCCCGCTTCCTAAGACACATTGAACGCACTGATCTTTTTCTCCATCTCGTCGATCTTTCCTCTTTGCAGGAAGGTGACCCGATCGAAAACTTTGACAAGATCAACCGGGAACTCGAAAGATTCAATCAGGAGTTAAGCGAACGACCAATGTTGGTGATTTTCACCAAACAGGACGTCACCGAGGTTCGAGAAGAGACAGCTGAGCTCCGTCCTCTCTTTGAAAGTCGCGGTTTTCGCACGATGGCTATCTCGGCGGTCACTAGAGAGGGGCTCCCGGAGCTGGTCACGACCATCGCCAGCGAACTGGATCGTATGCGTCAAGGAGACGCATTTGATAGTTCCGGCAGAGAGTGATAGCTCTTTTTCAGCTTATTCTGTAACTTCCAGGTAAAGTATATAAAAATGCGCACAATTCTTCTGGCACATGTCAAGCGAGTGGTCATTAAAATAGGCAGCGGTGTTATCTCCGACAACGACGGCCTCGACCTCGACCGTATTGCGACCCTCTGCGAAGATGTCCACAAGCTTCGCCAACGGGGATACGAAATCATCCTGGTTTCCTCGGGAGCTGTCGCTGCTGGCAGAGCTGACTTGGGGATTACTGGCAAACCCCACACCATTTCTTTGCCACTCAAACAGGCTGCAGCGGCCATCGGCCAGAGCCGTTTGATGCGCGCCTACAAGGATGCCTTGCAGCAGCATGGGCTCAAAGCAGCTCAGATCCTCTTGACTCGCGATGATCTCGCCAATCGACGCCGATACTTGAACGCGCGCAACACATTGATGACTCTTCTCGAGTTTGGGATTGTGCCAATTATCAACGAAAATGACACCGTGGTTGTTGATGAAATTCGGTTCGGCGATAATGACAATCTCTCGGCAATGGCCACGAATCTGGTCGAAGCCCAATTGCTCGTTATCCTCTCTGACGTCGATGGGCTCTACAACAGTGACCCACGCCGCAACCCTCTCGCCGAGCTGATTTCTGAAGTTGAACGTCTCACGCCTGAGATAGAAGCCATGGCTGGAACTGAAGCTACAATGCTCGGCACCGGAGGCATGGTGACCAAGCTTAAAGCCGCCAAACGTGCAACTTTGTTCGGAGCTGGCACAGCGATCATCAATGGGCGCACACCGCACAACCTGCTCTATCTCTTTGACGGCCATGAACTCGGCACATACTTTCTGCCAGCACGTGACCCGATGGCTGCCCGCAAGCACTGGATTGCATTCACAAAAAAGCCAAAGGGCAAGTTGATTTTGGACGATGGTGCCTATAAAGCAGTGGTTGAACGTGGCAAAAGCCTCTTACCTTCGGGAATCCATCGGCTCGATGGTAGTTTCGAGCGTGGCGACGCCGTACGTCTATGCGATCTCAACGGCAATGAATTCGCCAAGGGTGTGACCAATTACACCTCGGCGGAATTGACGCGCATCATCGGCAAAAAAACCACAGAGATCGAATCAATTCTCGGTTACAAATATGGTGACGAGATTATTCATCGAGACAACATGGTTATGGGCACCGGCAAAGAGTACAACGATCAGTAGAAAAGATCTTTTCGGATGAGCCCTGCGGTCGCCGGAGAGTCGAAGGAGCCGAATGATGAGCATAGCTGAACAGATGTTGAAAGTCGCACAGGATGCCAAATCAGCATCCCAGACCTTGGCCTGCCTCTCTTCCGCAGTCAAGAACGAGCTACTGCGGCGCATGGCACAAAGCCTCATCGACCATACCGAAGTGTTGATTGAAGCCAACGAAAAGGACCTTTCTGCCGCCCAGGAAGCCGGGTTGGCCCCGGCCATGGTCGACCGCCTGGCACTCGACGCCCAGCGTATCCGCAGCATGGCGGATGGTTTGCGCGAAGTTGCCGATCTTCCAGACCCGGTTGGCGAGATCACCGGCATGTGGCGGCGACCGAATGATTTACAGGTCGGCCGCATGCGAATCCCTCTGGGGGTTATCGGCATCGTTTACGAATCACGCCCGAATGTGACTGCTGATGCAGCCGGACTCTGCTTAAAGAGTGGCAATGCCGTCATTCTGCGCGGCGGAAAAGAAGCCATTCACTCCAACCTGGCAATTGGCCAGATTCTTAAAAGCGAACTGGAACGGATGCACCTCCCTGCCGCAGCCCTGCAGGTTATCGAAACGACTGACCGGACAGCGATTCTCGAACTACTCAAGCGGGACGAAGAGATCGATCTGATTATCCCGCGCGGCGGTGAAAGTCTGATCCGCTTCGTCAGTGAGAATTCGCGGATTCCGGTTATCAAGCACTACAAAGGTGTCTGTCACACCTTTGTCGATGCCAGCGCCGACTACGATATGGCGGAAAAGATCTGCATCAACGCCAAGGTCCAGCGCCCGGGGGTCTGCAATGCCATGGAGACTCTGCTCATTCACCAGGACATTGCCGAGACCTTCGTGCCGCGCATTGCTGCTGCAATGCGTGCCCAAGGTGTGGAACTGCGTGGTTGTGAAACCACCCGTGAATTCGCCGCTGATGTTTTGTCAGCGATAGAAGAAGATTGGCACGCCGAGTATCTCGACCTGACGCTTGCCGTCCGCGTTGTCGAGAGCCTCAACGAGGCCATTGAGCACATTCGCAAATACGGCTCACTACACACAGAAGTCATCGTCACCCGCGACTACGGGAACTCCCAACGTTTTCTGCGCGAGATCAACTCCAGCGTCGTCATGGTGAATGCCTCGTCGCGCTTTTCTGACGGCAACCAATTTGGCCTCGGTGCGGAAATTGGCATCTCTACCACAAAATTACATTCGTTCGGTCCGATGGGGCTGGAAGATCTGACCACGCGCAAGTTCATTGTCCTCGGTGACGGTCAGATCCGAGTTTAAGAATTCTATGAAAACTGGCATCCTCGGCGGCACATTCAACCCGATTCACCTTGCTCATCTGCGCATTGCCGAAGAGGTGCAACAAGCGTGTGAACTGGACAGGGTTCTATTCATCCCGGCAGCCGAGCCACCTCATAAAGATGTCGCAGGACAAGTTTCTTTCACGCACCGGCTAGCAATGGTCGAAGCAGCGATCCGCGACTACCAGGACTTTCAGTCTTCCGACCTGGAGATCCAACGTAGCGGCAAAAGTTTTTCTGTCGATACCTTGGACATCCTGCATCGGCAAGACCCGCACGGGGAATTCTACTTCATCATCGGCCTTGACTCATATCGTGACATTGCTTCATGGAAAGATTTCACCCGTTTATTCAGCCTGAGCCACCTGGTGGTGATAACCCGCCCAGGTGTCCTGATGAGTGACCCATTTGCCCCCCTTCCCGTTGCGATGCGCAAGGACTTCTGCTACGATGTAGAAGCAAAAAATATTCAACACAAAACAGGCAACAACTTGATTTTTCTAAAAGAAACTCACCTCGACATTTCCTCGACCCAGATTCGGGAGCTTTTGGCGAACAAGCAATCGGTTCGCCACCTGGTTCCCCCTGTGGTCGCTGATTATATTGAAGAGAACAATCTCTACCAAACCGCGACACTTAATGGGAGTCATTGATTTGCAATCGAAAGACCGGGCGCTAAAGTGCGCCGACCTTGCCCTCGACAAAAAAGCCTTTAACGTCCGCATTCTCGACGTTCGCAAGATCTCGTCATTAACAGATTTTCTCGTGCTTGCCTCTGGCAGTTCCGACCGCCAGGTCAAAGCCGCAGCCGAATCTGTTCATCTTGGCCTGAAAAAAGACTACGACACCATGCCGATCGGCATAGAAGGCATCAAGGAGGGCCGCTGGGTGCTGATTGACTACGGTGATGTCATGGTTCACGTTTTTCACGAACCAGTCCGGCTCTTTTACGATCTGGACGGCCTTTGGTGTGACGCCGAAGAAATCCCTGTGCAGGATGTTACGCAGGAAACGATTTAGGCCACCTTATGAGAGTGAACCTGCTCTGCGTCGGACGGCTGAGCCTGTCTTATCTGAATGATGGCTGTGCCGAATTTGCCGGGCGCCTCAAACGTTACCTGCCCCTTTCTGTCACCGAGATCAAAGAGCATAAAACTGGCCGCAAGCAGGATTTGCAACGCATCATAGCCACGGAAGGGGAGAATCTCGAACAACGCATCCCCGCTGGAACCTTTGTTATTGCTCTCGACCAGCGCGGAAAAAGTTTAAGCTCGGAGAAACTGGCCGAGCTTATGAACGACCATATGGTCCGCAGTATACCGGAGTGGACCTTGCTGATTGGTGGCCCTTACGGCCTGAGTGAGGCTTTGCGCAAGCGTGCAGACCTGGTCCTTTCCCTGTCGACCATGACGCTGACTCACCAGATGGCACGGCTGCTATTGCTCGAACAACTCTATCGCTGCTGCACAATTATCCGCAACGAGCCATACCATCATTGACGCCTGACTTTTTGATCTTCAAGAAGAGAACTCCAGCCTTTTCTGATGATTTTTTCATCGCCTGAAACCCCACTTTTGTGGTTAACTGCCAGATATATTTTAAAGTAGACTTGTTAAGGGACTAAGGAGAGTAGCATGAGCGAACGGTTTGACCTGGTTAAGGAACAACTCCTTAAGGAACGCCAGGGCCTGCTGCAGGAAGTCAGCGATTCTTATGAGACCTGCCGTGAGATAGGACAGGACGGTGTACCTGACCTCGGAGATATGTCCTCTGCGGCTTACAGTCGTGACGTGCTGTTTAACGTCAGCGAAACCAAGCGCCAGCGCATCCACGACATCGACGTAGTTCTGGTACAGATCGAGAAGGGCGAATATGGCATCTGCATGAGTTGTGGTGAACAAATTTCACCGCGACGCATGGAAGTTCGGCCTTTTTCGCGTTACTGTATTGAATGCAAAACCGATATCGAAAAATTTGGGGAGTAACCATCTCCTGCTGCTTAACGTGGTGAATTCCGGGAGGAAACAATGACGTTCATGGCCGTGATACTACTGTTTATTTTCTTTGTTCTCTTTTTCCTTTATTTTTGGGGACTCAATCCCCACATGATCACGATTTTCTACCTGCCCGAGCAGAGTCTGACTCATCCGGCGGCAATGATCGTGATCTTCTGTATCGTTATCGGCCTGATCCTTGGCTTCGGTGCCCATCTCTACAGTACTGTGGCCCATTGGTTGAAACATTGGAACCGGGATCGGTCTGAGAAGAAGCAACGTGAAATCAGCGTTATCTATCGTGAAGGCGTCGGCCGACTCCTCTCCGGTGACCTAAAAAAAGCCCGGGGCCTGCTCAGCAAGGCACTTGATCGCGATCCAAAGCGGGTTGACACCCTGATTGCCATGGCAAGCCTTACCAGCCAGGAAGGCAATCCCACCGAGGGCTTGGAACTTCTGCGCAAAGCCAGCGAAATCGACCCCAAAGGGATGGAAGTTCTCTTCAAGACCGCTGCCATCCAGGAAGAAATCGGCAAAGACGAAGACGCTATAGCATCTTACCAGTCGTTGATCGCATTAGAAAAAGACAACCGTAAAGCATTGCGTCACCTCCGGGACCTCTACATCAAACACAACAACTGGCAAGAAGCACTGGATAGCCAGCGTCAGGTCCTCAAGGCCGGGCCCGGTGCCAACCGAGTTGCCGCAGAGAAGGAACTGCTCCTCTACCTGCGTTACGAAGTCGCCCGTCTGGCAATCAGCACTGGTTCCCCTGATGACGCCATGTCCGAATTAAAGGACATCCTGAAGCAAGAGGCGGACTTTACTCCGGCGAAGGTTTCTCTCGGTGACGCCTATGCCGCCATGGGCCGTGGCGATGACGCTGTCAAAACCTGGCAAGAAGGCTATAAGATGCACAGCAAAAGTGTCTTTCTTGAGCGTCTCGAAAATTATTTCATGGAGCGTGAAGATCCCTCTTCATTACTCAACTTTTTCCGCGGACAGGTTCTCAATCAAGGCGAAGACCTGATGTTCAGACTCTTCTACGGCAAGCTTTGCCTGCGGCTGGAAATGGTTGATGAAGCCAAGGAACAGTTGCAAGCGGTCGAAAGCTCCGGCGTAGAATCCTCTCAACTCCATCTGTTGTTGGCAGAGACTTATCGTCGCTGCCGCGAACCGGAACAAGCAATCAACGAATATCAGAAGGCCTTGGGCATTTCCAAACGCTTGCACCTTAACTTCTCCTGCGAAAAGTGTCAGCACATTACGCCTGAGTGGGACAGCCGTTGCCCTTCATGCGGAAAGTGGAACACAATCAGTCTGGTTGACCGTAAGCTTATTCAGGAAGCCAGCCCGCTTGCATTGGACAAAATGGTTATTCATCATGGCGAGCAAAAAGCGTGGCAAGGTGCATGAAGAAACCGGTTGCGCTGATTATACTTGATGGCTGGGGACTCAGCGAAAGTTGTGAGAACAACGCTGTCTGTCAGGCGCAAACTCCATTTCTTGATGAGCTTGTCAGTAGCTACCCGACAACCTGGTTGAACGCCTCTGGCCTTGATGTCGGTCTTCCCGCTGGCCAGATGGGCAACTCGGAGGTCGGTCACCTCAATATTGGTGCCGGTCGTATCATTTATCAGGAGCTGACCCGCATCAGCCTCAGTATCGAAGAGGGTGATTTCTTTACCAATCAAGCCCTGCTTGAAGCGTTAGAGCGCATTCGTTGCAGCAACGGCAAACTGCACCTGATGGGGCTCTTGTCAGACGGCGGAGTTCATTCGCACAACACCCACCTCTATGCTCTGATTGACCTGGCTAAACGTAAAGGGGTTGAAGTCTGTGTCCACGCGTTCATGGACGGACGTGATACTCCACCGCAAAGTGGCGCCGGCTACCTCGAACAACTAGAAACTGAGATGACACGCATAGGACATGGTTGCCTGGCGACCGTGATCGGCCGCTACTATGCCATGGATCGTGACAATCGCTGGGACCGCGTGCAGCGCGCCTGGCAGGCAATGGTTCTGGGGCAGGGTCACCCGGCCGACTCAAGCGCTGCAGCGATCCAGGCTGCCTATGCGTCCGGCCAGAACGATGAATTTGTCGAGCCACGGGTTATCCAGCAGAATGACTTGCCAGTTGGCCGCATCAGCGACAATGACGGCATTATCTTTTTCAACTTCCGCGCCGACCGGGCCAGAGAGATTACCCGCACCTTCACCCAACCCGACTTCAGCGAATTCGAACGCCCCAAGATTCCGCAACTCTCGACATTTGTCTGCCTGACAGAATATGACGCAACCTTTGGTTTGCCGGTGGCCTACGCTTCCGACAGCTATCCCAAGATTCTTGGAGAAGTGGTCGCTGACGCGGGCTTACATCAACTGCGCATAGCGGAAACCGAAAAGTATGCGCATGTCACCTTCTTCTTCAATGGTGGCGTCGAGACGCCCTTTGCCAATGAAGACCGGGCTCTGATCCCCTCACCAAAAGATGTCGCCACCTACGACCTGAAACCGGCCATGAGTGCTCATGAGGTAACAGACGAATTCATCCGGCGCGTCCAACAGGGCACCTATGACCTGATCATTTTGAACTTTGCCAACCCTGACATGGTCGGTCACACCGGTATCCTCTCTGCGGCTATCTCGGCCATGGAAACAGTTGACAGCTGTACCAGACGCGTTGTTGACGCCCTGCTTAACGCAGGAGGCTGCGCTCTGATCACGGCTGATCATGGCAACTGCGAAATGATGGTAGATAAAAATGGTTCGCCACATACAGCACATACAGCCAACCCAGTGCCGTTGATCCTGGTTGATCCTGACAACCGCCAGGCTCACCTGCAGCCAGGAATTCTTGCCGACATAGCCCCTACCATCCTCAATCTGATGGGCCTTGCTGTGCCAGCGAAAATGACCGGCAAAAATCTTATCGCATAAGTTTTTCCTGATCTGTTTTACTGAGTCGATTGACTTTTGTTATCTATTGTCTACATCTCTGGAGGGGATATCCATGTGGGCCAGATTTTGCCAGGAGTTGGCGGCGTGTGTCGACCTGCTGCTGCCGCCTGCCTGTTTACTCTGCGGGCAATTGCTGCCAACGGGTCTTGACGCACAATCTTTCTGTCATGCTTGCCTGACAGCTATGCCCCCCTTGAGCCCGGCACATTGCCGCCGTTGTGCTCAACCCTTTCCGAACGCGACCTCAAACCACCTCTGCGGCACCTGCCTGAAACGACCACCATCCTTTTCAACTGTCCATGCCGCTGGCATTTACCAGGGCAGTATCAAGGACGCTGTCCATCAATTGAAATACCGCAACCAACCCACCCTGGCAGAACCACTCGGCCAGATCCTCGCCAAGGTCATCACCACAGCAGGAAGCAGCTTTGCACCGGACTGTATCGTGCCGGTACCGCTGCATCCCCATCGTTTGAGACAACGAGGCTACAACCAGGCCCTTGAAGTCGCCCGGCCAATCGCCAGAGAATTGAGAGTTCCTCTTGAGACCACGCTCCTGCAACGCAACCGCAAAACGCAACAGCAGCAAGGGCTGTCAGCAACCGAACGCAGAAGCAATCTGCGTAACGCCTTTGTCCTCACCTCAAAAACGGTGCCGCGCAAGATTCTGCTGATCGACGACGTTATGACCACAGGCGAAACGGTGCGCGAGTGCTGTCGAACTCTCGTCGCGGGAGGCGTTGAAGACGTGCAGGTTGCGATCATTGGTCGAGCCTAACCAATCAGTTGTTCTCGTTCTTCGCAAATTTCTGTTAGAATATTCGGATTAACTTTGCGGAGACCTTACATTCGAATGACCTCTGACAACTCAATTATTAATAGCATTACTCTTGATCAAGCCCTGAGAACCATTCCCAGTGGCCTTTATGTCGTCGACACAGAGATGCGGATTGTTTATTGGAACCCAGCGGCAGAGATGGTCACGGGGTTTTCTGCAGAGGAAGCCGTCGGCCAGCATTGCTCTTTTCTGCATGGCATTCCTTGCGGTAACAGCTGTGGTCTCTACAACGATGCCATCCCTAAACCGATCATCGGCGGACGCTGCACCATCGTCACTAAATCTGGGAAAACGGTTCAACTGCTCAAAAACATAGAGTATTTGCGTAATGCCGACGGAGAGGTTATCGGCGGCATCGAATCCTTCATCGATATCACAAGACAGCATGCGCTGGAAGGATCTCTGCGAGAACAGGCCACAACACTGGAGGCCAGAGTCAAGGAACGAACGACCGAGCTTGAAAAAAGCGAAATACGCTTCCGTACCGTTCTCGACAACATGGACGACATGGCCTATATCGCCACGGAAGAGTACATCCTGACGTTCATGAATCGATCCATGCTGGAAGTTTTCGGTAACAGGGTCGGTAACTACTGCTATGAGGTTCTGCATAATGAATCAGCAGTTTGTTCCTGGTGTCCCATGGATAAAGTATTCAGTAACCGCACTGTTCGTGATGAGCGGCAGCTCGGCAATCCGGGAAGGATCTATGAGGTTATCCATTCCCCACTGCCAGAGGAAGACGGCGTTAAGAAAAAACTGGCTGTTTGCCGGGATATCACAGAACGAAAAAAAACCGAGCTAGACTTACGCGAAGCGAACCGCGAGCTTGACGCTTTCGCCCACTCCATCTCCCATGACCTGCGCGGCATTCTGGCTCCCGTAGTGACCTATATGGACATTCTACGCATGACCTACAGTGAGGTTTTTGACGAGCAGATTTTACAGATTTTCGGCGAAGTGGAGCACCAAAGCGAACGAGCCATCGCCCTGCTTGACAACCTCCTTGATCTGGCTCAGGTCAGCCATGTGAAGCCTGGCGATCACCCGACAGATGTCAATATGATCGTTGATGAGGTCGTACGTGAGCTCTCTCTGGAAAATGACAACTACCCGGAAATCACAAGTGAGAAGCTTCCGCATGTCTGGCTTCCCGAGACACTGGTTTACCAGATTTTCAGCAATCTCCTCAGAAACGCCTGCCATTATGCTCCTTTAGAAAGTGGCGTCATTGAGGTTGGTTGCTGGCATGAGAAGAATGGCGTCACTTATTTTGTCCGTGATCACGGCCCGGGGGTTCCTTCCCAGGAGCAAGAAAAGATCTTCGACATTTTCTATCGCGGCAAGACCTCCAAGGGGAAACGGGGCACCGGCGTCGGCTTGGCTATCGTGCGCAAAATCGCTCTGCGCTGCCAAGGGCTGGCATGGGTAGAACAAACCCCCGGTGGCGGAGCCACCTTCTGCATCTCTCTCCCCAAAGCACCGGCCTTCAACAAACCAGCCGCAGAGACCTCCTGAACCAGCAAGTTGACTTGAAAAATCTGACGATGACAGATGACCCTTCAAGAAGCCTCAGCGAGCAGCCTGAGCAACAGTAGCTTCAAGCCACACCCCCCTGCCAGTGGTCACTCCTTCGCTCGAATCCCCTGATTTACCTTGACTTATTCAGCCGTTTTGATAAGTTATCGGGTTCAAAATCTGCACCAACAAGGGGGCCTGCGGGGCTGAATTATGGACTACAAAGAGACGCTCAATCTTCCGGTAACCGACTTCCCAATGCGTGGCAACCTGCCGCAACGCGAACCGGAGATCATACAACGCTGGACCGATCTCAAACTTGACCGTCTACTCAGCGAACCTGATACAGAGAAACCAAATTTCACCCTGCACGACGGCCCTCCCTATGCCAATGGCAATATCCATATCGGCCATGCGCTGAACAAGATTCTCAAAGACATCATCATCAAAAGCAAGCGCATGCAAGGTTTCTACGCGCCCTACATTCCCGGCTGGGACTGTCACGGCCTACCGATCGAGCTCAAGGTAGATCAGCAGCTTGGCAAAAAAAAGCGGGAAATGAGCAAGGCTGAGGTGCGCAAAGAATGCCGTTCTTACGCCAAAGAATGGGTTGATATTCAGAGCGAGGAGTTTCGACGCCTCGGCATTTTTGGTGACTGGCAGCATCCTTACCTGACAATGACCAACGATTACGAGGCCGCGACCGCCCGGGAGTTGGCGCGCTTTGCCGAGAGGAAAGGTCTCTATAAGGGACGTAAGCCAATCCACTGGTGCACTTCTTGCGTCACCGCCCTTGCTGAAGCAGAAGTCGAGTATGAAGACCACACCTCACCATCAATCTACGTCAAGTTTCCCTTCCGGGACACACTTCCCGACGGCTTTAATGAGCTGGCAGGCAAGCCCCTCTCCTTCGTCATCTGGACAACAACCCCCTGGACCATTCCGGCCAACCTGGCGGTCTGCCTGCATCCTGAGCTCCCCTATGTCGCCATCGAAACCGGAGAAGAGTTGCTGGTCATGGCTGAAGGTCTGTACGCCAAGGTGCTGGCCGAACTTAAAATCACAGAGTTCAAAATCATCAAAACCTTTCAGGCGGATGTCTTCGAAAAGAAAGAGTGCCGTCATCCCCTCTATGATCGTGCTTCCCTGCTGGTACTCGGCGACTATGTCACCCTCGAAGCGGGTACCGGTTGCGTACATACCGCTCCTGGGCACGGTCACGATGACTATCTCACCGGTCTGCGCTACGGCCTTGAAATCTACAACCCGGTGGACGACTACGGTCGCTACCGCGAAGAGCTGGAATTCTTCGGCAAAGAGAAGGTTCCGGCCGTCAACCCCCAGGTCACAGCCAAGCTGACCGAGGTCGGCGCACTGCTGAGCGAGAGCAAGATCACACACAGCTACCCACACTGTTGGCGCTGTAAAAAACCGATTATTTTTCGCGCCACCGAACAGTGGTTCATCTCCATGGAAACCAACCAACTGCGTCAGAAAGCCCTCGACCACATCAACGAAGTACAGTGGATTCCGCCGTGGGGGCGCAATCGTATCTACAACATGATCGAAAATCGCCCCGACTGGTGTATCAGTCGTCAACGCAGTTGGGGTGTGCCGATCACGGTTTTCTATTGCAGCAAATGTGATGAAGCTCTTGCCGACGGCAAGATCATGCACTACGTAGCCGACCTCTTCGAAGAAGCAGGCAGCGATATCTGGTACGAAAAGGAAGCCAGGGAATTGTTGCCGAGCGGCACCACCTGTCCAAGCTGTGGCCATGATGATTTTCGCAAGGAAATGGACATCCTTGATGTCTGGTTCGATTCCGGCGTTTCGCATGCGGCCGTAGTGGAGAAAAACCCCCGGCTCAAATCTCCGGCCGACCTCTACCTCGAAGGCAGCGATCAGCATCGTGGCTGGTTTCATTCCAGCCTGCTCGCTTCAGTCGGAACCCGTGACGCGGCCCCCTACAAGGCCGTTCTTACACACGGATTCGTTCTCGACGAAAAAGGCCGGCCGATGTCCAAATCGGTAGGCAACGTTGTCGCTCCAGAAAAAGTAATCAACCAGTACGGCGCCGAAATCCTGCGTCTCTGGGTTGCCACTCAAGACTACCGCAACGATACACGTGTCGGCGATGCGATTCTCAAGCAGGTTTCTGAAGCCTACCGTCGAATCCGCAACACCGCCCGCTATATCCTTGGCAACATCCATGACTTTAACCCGGCCACTGACAGCGTTGCCGACAACGAACTGCTCGCGATTGACCGCTGGGCCCTCTCCCGCCTGGAAGAATTGGTGAGTCGGGTCCTGAAATCGTACGACGCCTACGAATTCCACGTCCTCTACCATGCCATGCATAATTTCTGCTCCGTCGATATGAGCGCGTTCTACCTCGACGTACTCAAGGATCGCCTTTACACCGCACCGACTGAAAGCCTGGCACGCCGTAGCGCCCAGACGGCCATGTATCGCATCCTTGACGCCCTCACCCGCATGATGGCTCCGGTGTTATCATTCACAGCCGAAGAAATCTGGGGATACCTGCCGGGCGAGCGGGAGGCAAGTGTTCATCTTGCCGAGTTCCCGAGTTTTGAAACCAGCCTGGTAGATCCTGCATTAGAAGCGAAATACGAACAGCTACTGGCCATTCGTAGTGACGTAGCCAAGGTTCTTGAACTAGCCCGCGCAGAAAAAGTTATTGGCCATTCTCTCGATGCTCGTGTGGAAATAGCTGCCGAAGGCGATCTTGCCATTCTGCTCAAAGATGAAGCCGAACAGCTTGCCAGTCTCTTCATTGTCTCTCAGGTTGATGTTACTGACAGCCTTGATGATGGCGCTACGGGCGAGAACCTGACTCAGTTAAAAATCAGGGTCAGTAAAGCTGATGGGATCAAATGCTCGCGCTGCTGGAACTACGCGACTACGGTTGGAAAGAGCGAAGAACATTCGGAACTCTGTCATCGCTGTCTTCATGCGATCTCCTGAAGACAACCGGGACGCGGGACGAGAAACCTTTGAAAACCGACCAGCCACCAACCTAACAGCATGATAGTAATCGTTTGTTGATAGTTTTTTCGCGTCATTCGTTCCGCGTACCGAGACCTTATGCCCAGATACCTCACACTATCGATCATTACAAGCGTTGTCTTGATCCTTGACCAGACGACCAAGCTGTACGTGGATGCCAACTTCCGGCTCCACGAAACAGTTCCGGTCATCCGCGACTTTTTTCATCTGACCTACGTGCGCAACAAGGGAGCCGCGTTCGGCATCATGGCTGACAATGCTGTACGCATCCCCTTCTTCATTACCGTGTCAATCGTTGCCATGCTTGGCATCCTCTGGTACATCAAACGCATCAGGAACGACCAAAGGCTGGTAATTTACTCCCTGTCGCTGGTTTTTTCAGGGGCCCTGGGCAACCTGATTGACCGTATTCGCCTCGGTGAGGTGATTGATTTTCTCGATGTCTTCTGGCAGCGCCATCACTGGCCGGCTTTCAACGTCGCCGATTCTGCTATTACCGTGGGAGTAACACTACTTTTTATCGAAATGTGGCGTGAAGATCGCAAGATATCAGCGGAAAGCACCGCGAACGAAATCAAGGAGAGCAAAACATGAAAAGGATCTTGATTGTTCTGGCTGTGGGCATGATGATTTTCACCCTTTCTGCCTGCGAAACCATGAAGGGCCTCGGCAAGGATGTGGAAGATGCTGGCGAATGGGTTCAGAAAAAAGCGAATTAAATCAGGGCAACCAACCATGACCCCAGCCAGCATCCACCTCGCCCAACGCGTCAACGAAGTCACTCCGTTTCTCGCCATGGAGATTATGGAGCGAGCCAAAGTACTTGAGGCCGAAGGGATGGATGTTATCTACCTTTGCCTTGGGGAACCTGACTTTCCGACCCCAGAGCCAATTATTAAAGCGGCCTGCGATGCGATGCAGGCAGGAGAAACGCGCTACACCCATTCACTCGGCCGGATCGAGTTGCGCGAGGCACTTGCAGAGCATTATCATAAGCGTTACAAAGTGACCGTTGATCCGGAACAGATTATCGTCTCCTCCGGTACCAGCCCTTTGATGCTGCTGCTCTTTGCAGCACTTTGCAACTCTGGTGACGAAGTCATCCTTACTGACCCCGGCTACGCCTGCTACCCCAACTTCATTCGCTTTGTCGGCGGCAAACCGCGCTTTCTGCAAACCCGACCGGAGCAAGGATTTCAACCACAGCCTGAGAACGTGCGGTCACTGATTAACGACAGAACACGCGCCCTGCTGATTAATTCCCCAGCCAACCCGGCCGGCTCAGTTCTCTCCCGCATTGAAATGGAAAAATTGGCTGAGCTACCTATCCCGCTGGTCTCCGACGAGATCTACCATGGGCTGACTTACGAGGGGGAGGAGCATAGCATTCTGGAGTTTACTGAAGAGGCTTTCGTCCTTGGCGGCTTCTCCAAAGCCTACGCCATGACCGGTTGGCGACTCGGTTATCTGATTGCACCAAAGAGTGCTGTGCGCGCGTTGCAAACCTTTCACCAGAATGTAGTGATCAGCGCTAACAGTTTCGTGCAGCTGGCGGGAGTAACCGCCTTGCGTGAGGGAGAACCTTACGTTGCAGAGATGCGTGCCGAATATGATCGGCGGCGGCGCCATTTGATTCCGCGCCTGGAGGAGATTGGCCTTAAAGTCCACACTCACCCGGTGGGTGCCTTCTACGTACTCGCGGATGCCCGTCACATTTCTTATGACTCTCTCGCTCTGGCCAGGGAAATTCTCGAAGCTACCGGCGTCGCCCTTACCCCCGGTATCGACTTTGGTCTTGGCGCTGAAGGCTTCCTGCGTTTCTCCTATGCCAACTCAATGGAGAATCTGGATAAAGCCATCGATCGGTTGGCTGACTTTTTTCGGCTAAGCGGCTGGTTGTAGTTTGTCTCTGATGACTGCCCGATTCCCATACCAGCTTTTATCATTTCCCGCATCGACGGTGCACTATTTGAGCGGACTCTTCCGTAAAGCCGTACCTTTTTCTGGTCTCCTTTTGGTCCAATCAGGCGAAGCTGACAGGGTTGCGTCTTGCGAGTAAAGGCAACCCATTGATGATTTGCCAATTCAGAAGGCTCTTGTGGAATCCCGTAACGATCCAGATAGCTTGGTAATGCGACGATTAGTCTAGAGATCCAGGGCATTCGCAAGTAGTCTTAGCTGAGTCATGATCCGCAACCAGAGAGTCTTTATATAATCTGCTGGCCAGACTTAAGCTATACTTTGGCCTGACCAGCAGTTCACCTTTTCTAAAGAGCCAAGTCCCAGAGTTTTTTGCCACTTAGCATAGAGATCTCCCCTGGGAGCAGGTAACGGCTGACAAAAGGAACTTTTGAAGATAATGTTACCCATGGTATTTGAATGCGCAGAAGGTTAAGATCATTCCGTCTTAACATTCAACCAAACAAAGGAACGACGATGAACATTTTTACTGATCGGATGATTCGCGCGGCGAAACTTGATGTCAATCTTTATGAAGAGGTTGAAGCCGACAAAAACACAATGCGCCAGGCTATGGGGGTTGTTGTTCTTTCCAGTCTGGCCGCCGGGGTGGGGAGTATCGGCACCCTCGGGCTTGGCGGGATACTGCTCGGGACCCTTGCCACCCTTGGCGGGTGGTATGTCTGGGCCTGGCTCACCTACTTCATTGGCACGAGATTCCTGGCAGAACCGCAAACCGAGGCCGATCTTGGCCAATTGTTGCGCACCACCGGCTTTTCGAGCTCACCCGGATTAATTCGAGTATTGGCGATCATCCCGGGATTGGGAACGGTCGTTTTTGCGGCGGCTTCAATCTGGATGCTGGTTGCGATGGTGATCGCGGTCAGGCAGGCCCTTGATTACACGAGCACCTTTCGGGCCGTCGGTGTTTGCGTGATCGGTTGGATCATTCAGACCATCATCCTGGTGCTGTTGTTTTCACTTTTGGGTGGTCCCCCGTCGCCCTGACGGACCAAATGACTCCGCCGAGGCTTTCCGGCGGAGTCATTTAGTAAAAAGTGATTATCTGTAAATTGCCTTCAATCCGAAGCGAACTCAAGTGAATCTACGATTTGGATACACCCGGTGACGCTCATCGCGGCGGGGCACCTTTCAATGTAATTCTCCATTGCCCAATGAGCATCGGCTTCTTCCTCGTGGCTTAGTTTCAGTACATAGTGAACACGAATGACTGTAATTTTGAGTACGCCATCGACGTTCTCAATATCGCCTTCAACATTAGCCTGAAAACGTTCGGTGTGGGTTCTTATCTTCTTGGTCGCCAGCACGCTGGCGAAGGTTCCCATCATTCAAGCAGAGACGGCACCGACGATGTGATCCAAGGTAGCAGCGTGCTCCTCGACTGGATCCACCTTGTAAAACTTCTGGATCCCGCCATGGACACCATAGAAGACCGGCTCTGCAAAGCCTTCTATTTGAGCAATTCTGATCGGCCCCCGGTCTCTCGTGATCGTGATTCTTGATGTGTGAATGTTTTCTGCCATGTCAACGTCTCCTTTCTATCGATACCGGCACATGAAACTTTACCATATTGCAGTGACCGTGCGCCTCAACTGCCAAAGGTCCCCTCCCAGAGTCCCTTGAAAAACTTTCGGGCATTGCTGCCCAGCACCCGGCTGTCGTACCCGCCTTCCTGTATCACCACCGTCGGCAGCCCCAGCTCGGCCAGCATGCGGCCGTTTTCGACGAAATCGGGGCCTTTGAGGCTCCAGGTCCCGGTCGGATCGCCATTGGCAGTATCAAGTCCAAGGGCGATGATCAGAAAAGTCGGCTTGTAACGCCGGATGCGCTTGATCGCCTTGCCGAGTGCGACCCGGTAGCCGGCGCCGTCGAGGTGCTCCGGCAAGGGAATGTTGAGGTTGTAACCCAGACCGTGCTCGGCACCTGTCTCGTCATCAAAGCCGTTGAAATAGGGATAGGCGAAACGCGGATGACCGTGGATTGAGACCGTCAGCACATCACGACGCCGATAGAAGATATCCTGGGTACCGTTGCCGTGGTGGTAGTCGATATCAAGGATCGCCACCCTGCCGTATTCGCACAACTCTTCAGCGGCCAGTGCGGCATTATTGAAATAGCAGAAACCGCCGAAGGCGCGGTGCTCGGCGTGGTGTCCTGGCGGGCGGACCAAGGCGTAGGCTAAGCGTTGTCCTTCGAGAATCCAGCGCGCTGCGGTCATGGCGCAGTCGACGGCTCGTTTGGCTGCCAGATAGGCGTTACTGGTCAGCGGGGTGAAGGTATCGATGCAGTAGTAACCGGCCTTGACGGCCATCTCCTTGGGCGGCCGCGTAGCGTTGCGGATCGGGAATACATAGGGGTAGAGCGCCTTATTCTCAGGCAGCCCGGCGCACATGGTCTTGAGGTAGTCGACAAAATCGGCGGCATGGGCTCGCTTGAGCTTACGCTCGGCAAAGCGTCGCACCGGCACCCGATGAAACAAACCGGTCGGTTCAATCTCACGCAGGATCGAGCGGATGCGCACCGGCGATTCGACATAGCCTCGCTCGCGGATGTGATGGATATCGTGCTGATCGTTGACCACCAGGGCGATCTGCCGCTCAGGTGGATGCGGCCCTTTGCTGATCGGCTTGGGAAGATTCTTTTTGAGGTAGCGAAACTTGCGCAACTCGACCGGGTCGTGGAAGGAATCGACCACCAAATCGATGTACGCCTTCGGGCAAAGATGCGCATACTTGCGTTCAAGGATCGCGCGAACGATTTTGCTGATGCGCGCCGCCGGCAGTTCGACATCCTCACCGAGATCGTCGAAGATCAGATACGGGGGGTTGTCATCCCCTTCGGTCACCGGGGTCTCGTAAGCGGTATTGGCAATCGGCCGGGCACCATACTGCTCATAGAATTTCAGTCGCGCCTTGTTCTGGGCAAGGATGTCGGCGTCGCGGCAAAGCTCCGGATCATCCGGCAGACACTCCATAAAAATGCCGATACCACCAAGGGCCCGCGCCTCGCCGCGCAACCGCTCGTAAAGTGCGCCGCCGATCCCACGCCCGGTCATCTTGTCCGCCGCCGAGATATATTCGAGATAGCAGAACTTCAAATCCGGTGCATGCAGCAGCAGGGCAAAGCCCACCACCTCGCCCTTGTTATTCTCAGCCACCGAGAGGATCGAGCGAAACCGGTACTTCAGCGGATTGGTCAGCTGTTCGGGAAGTTTTTTAATATCTTTCTTGTCAAGAGCCGGGAACTGATCGCGAAGAATCTGCTGGACCTGATTGATCGCCTGGCGATTAACCGGCATTGAGGGGTCATAGATACGGCGGATGCTAAACATCGGAGTGCCTTCATATTCGGTTGAAACACTAGTAATCTGCAATTGTAATCAGGAAGCAATTTTATCATGGAAACGAAACTTGCGCGGGTACTTTTCGAGAATGGAAATAATATTATCGAGCATGCTGGTCACGATGAACGAAAGGGCCAAACGAGCAAAGAAACAGACTCAAACAACGCGCTTACATCAACCCTCTTTATCGAATGCGGCAAGAAATGCTTGCAAAGCAAAAGGATTGTTCGACTTGATCGCCCCTGACATAAAATCCGCCATTCCAGGCCGATAGCCCTCCTGCCAGATTTTCAGAAAAAAATCAGTACTGGTCTTGCAGACACAATCGGCCGCTTCCACGGTTTTACCGTTTTCCACCAACACTTGATCTGGACCCAGAGTCACTGTTTTCTTCACATTATCAATAGAAAAATAGTAAACCTGCTGCGTTGCAACCTTGCCCGCCTGGAAGGCCTCTCCCAGACTGGCAAAAATTTCTTCAATCATCTTTATACTCCTTTTCTCAACATCAGTTTATGAACCAAATCAGAAGTGTTGACGGGAAGTTACATCAGTGCTAAACAAGAGTAAGTTTACGTAAAGGGAAGGCATATGACAGACTCTCAAGAACCCTTGATACAGATTGGCAAGCTCGCCAAGCAACTGGCCATCACCACGCGCACTATCCGCTATTACGAAGAGATCGGGCTTATGGGCCCGTCGAAAAGGCTCAGCGGCTGCGCACGCAGTTACAACCAGGATGATGTCCTCAGACTCAAATTCATCCTCAAGCTGAAAGAGCTCGGTATCAGCCTGAAAGAGATGCTGGATCTGGCCGAGAGCTTCGACACCCACAATCAGGATTTCGACACAATCACCCCCCGGGTTCTGGAGATCCTCGACCTGCATATCGGCAAGGTTGATGACAAGATCGCCAAACTCGCCTCGTTGCGCTCGGTTATCGTTAACTACCGCAGCCGGATATCCGAACTGTTGCAAAGCCAGTCGACAGCGTAGTCAGATCGAGCGCCTGCCGCTTCGCCCGGACTAGCTTTTCTTTCTCTTCAGCAGCCGTCCCACCTTTTTTTTCGCCCCGCTGACCAAAAACGGCGTCAAGCGCCCCTTCTCCCGCAAAATTTCGACAAACATATCCTTGCGCTTTTCAGGAGGCATCGGTCGTTTGGCACGCTCTACCATTGAGAGCGCCCCTCGGGCACAGGCAGGCACACAGGCTCCGCATCCGAGGCAGGGGGACACATCGATAAACGCAGAAGAGTCGGGAGCCACGGTCAGGGTGATCGCCTTAACATTACAGGCGGCGAGACAGAGTCCGCAACCGTTGCACTTCTCCCCATCGACGACTGCCAGAAAAGGTGTCTTGGCGACTCCATCATTGAATCCAGCCTGCACCCCGGTCATTAATTCGCAGCAGCAGGAGCAGCAGTTGCAGATAAATGACGGCTTGTGGCGAACATTATCGGTAATGTGGGTCAATTTGAGAGCTCTGGCCTGATCGAGGACCGCGAGCAGTTCCTCGGTGCTTTTCTGCTCTGCGAAGCCCCTGCGCACCATAAATCTTGCCGCAGTTCCCAGTGATATACAGCTTCCTTCAACAGGGGCATGCTTGGTGCAGCTTTTACCGAGGTGCTCTTTTTTGTGGCGGCAGTAGCACATGCCGACTGCGCCGTAGCCTGCCGTCGCTATTATTTTGCGGGCATTCTCATAATTGGTGACTTCAGAATTGACCGGGATAACCTCATCGTAGACCAGAGATCTGGTCAGACTGGTTTTGCTGCCAAAAAACTCTTTAGCCTGCCCTTGCGTCGCACTTTCAAAAAGATATTCGGTCATCAACTGGGCCAGTTCCGGCAACGGCAGGTCGGTGCGATGCTTCATAAAAGTAAGCTCAAAGAAACCGATCAACCCTGGCATGAGCAGATAATAAGTCGTGTCACCGTAAAGCAGATCCATGACCAGCCCCTTTTCGGCCATATTATCAAGAATCGGCAGCAGCGTAGCCTCGGCAATGCCTGTCTTGCGTGCGAGTTCATCACCGGTGGCCTCTTCCAGAGGAAATACTGACGCGATAAACGCCTCTTCTTCACTGAACAGCAAGGCCAATATCTGACGCAGCTTCTCGCTGTCAACAAGTCCTATCGGGTTTTTATTAAGCCGATCGATGAGGGGGATGATGCTGCTTTTACTGCCGAGATGGTGCCCCATGGTTGCACTCCTTGATCATTCATACAGAGAGACTTTATCGTGTACCCGGCAAAATCACCGCTCGTAACTCATGCAGGCTGAGTATTGACTTTCGTCCAGAGTTTGACTTGCCAGGTAATGTGAGCTTTGGCGACCGAATGACCCTGTCGATCTTCAACCAGAGTCTCCTGAGTGAAACTGACTGCGTCGGCATTTTTTAGCGGTTCCAGAACCTGTTGTTGCAACTGTGTGTCATCAAGGATCGTCGTCGCCAGAATCTCCTGTCGGGCCTGGAAGAGATAGTCAATTTCTATTCGTGCCATGATTAAGCGGTAACGAGTCGGATCCAGCCTGGAGAGCAGAACCAAACCTGAGGAGAACTCGGCCAGGGTGGCGATAGCACAGGCGTGGATACCGCGGATGTGGTTATGGTTAATGCGCCGGTTTTGGGCGCGGGTCACAATCCGGTCAGCTTCGATATGTTCAATGGCAAAGCCGTGGGGGCGATTGAAGGGCACCAGACGACCAAGCAACAAGTTAAGCAGCCAGAGATAGAAAGGCGACGTTCGTGCCTTCAACAATAGACCGGGCAGGAGCGCAAAAGCTTTCATGATGTCAACGCTCCCGAATTATGCTGCACGAAATACCTTGTCAAACAGTTTGGCCAAAGGTTGAAACAGGTTGATCTCTTTGAGGGCCTGACGCAACAGCTCTGGTTGCTCGAGGAAATCACGAATAAAGACCAACTCCGAGGCCTTCAGGTAGACGAAGAACGAGTGGTTCAGATCGGCGCCGAGAAGTTGCTGCACCAGTTCGGCAACCGGCAGGCTTACATCAAGAGCCGCGATGCGCGAACTGCGTTCCAGCAGCTTGCTGACGTAAAAGTTGATATTGGCATCGACACTTTCGATTGACTGCCGGTGGCCAGGGAGAATCTCTGTATCACGCAGGGTTGCCAGATTCAGGAGGCTGCTACAGTAGGCTGCATAGTTGCGAAAACGCTGACCGGTGAGGAGGTCGACATCGAGCAGGGGCGATTGAAAGATACCACGCAGCATAACATCTCCGGTGACGGCCCAACCGGAGCCGGACAGTACCAGATCACTCTGTGAGTGCCCGGGACAAGGGAGAATGTTGATTCCCAGTTCCTTTGGTAGATCCTCCTCGATGACTTTGTGCGCCTTGGGAAACTCGGGAAAGACTTGGTCATTGTCTATTTCAGCCCGGAACTTTTCCAGGAAAGCATGACCGTAACCGAGTTCGGCAAGCAGTGCTTCCATCTTGTCAATCCGCTCGGCGTGACGAGCGACCTTGAGGCTATCCCGATAAGGAAGATAGACCGTTGCCCCGTATTCCCGCTCCAGCCATGCCGCCAACCCGTAATGATCAATGTGGCAGTGCGTGACGATCACATGCCGCAACCTTTTCAGAGGCAAGGTCTTTCGCAGGTAGGCGCGCGCCTCGGCGGTCGGCGGGCCGGTGTCGAATAGAACCAGCTCCCCGGCCAACTCGATGCTGTAACAATGCACCGGGCCGACCGGATAAGGGGTGGCGAGTGTGTGTTGAGTCGGGATCATAAGCTTTAGAAAATGTATTTCTCGGCGTCAAGAGCCGCTACGGCGACCGTCCGTTTGGCCGCAAGCAGGCCACTGGCGTCGTACTTGGTAAAACGGCGGACACCGGAGAGGAGCATCATTAGGCTGTCGCCCTCCTCAAGGTAGTAGGCCGCCTTCTTCGCTGCGCTGGCTGCTTCTTCGGTAGCATTGAAGGTGAAAACCTTGACTGTAGCCTTAAGTTGGGCCTGTTTCTCTTCACTCAATTTAGACAGGATTTTCTCCGCACGCAGCACGGCGCTTTCAATAGCAAAGATCTGAATGGCGATATCGGCCGCGGCCATCAGAATCTCCTGTTCTTCCTGCAGCTGCTGCATGTATTTCTGCACACCGGTGCCGGCGAGAATCAAAAAGAGTGTTTTGAGGTTCTTGAGTAGTGTCTTCTCTGCAATAAACGGAATCTCTTCGTCGAGCTCCTCAAAAGAAGGCGTCATCAGCGCTTCAAAGGCCTTCATGGCTTCTGCCTGCAGAGGGAGCTCCCCCTTCATCGCCCTGCGCAGGATCATGCCGGTCGTGAGCAGCCGGTTGATCTCGTTGGTGCCTTCGAAGATGCGGTTGATCCGCTCGTCGCGGTAGAAACGTTCGGCCGGGTACTCGCTGACGAAACCATAACCGCCGTGGATCTGTACCACTTCGTCGACCACACGCGCCAGCACATCGGAGCAGAAGACCTTGGAGATGGCACACTCGGCTGAGTAGTCCTCGATGCCTTTCTGGTACTGGACATAATAGTCGTCAGTGCCTTTCTCGATGGTGGCTAATTTGTCGTCGAGCAGGCCGGCTAAACGATAGACCAACGACTCGGCAGCATAGATGTCTGCGCTCAGGTCGGCGATCTTTTCCTGAATGGCCCCGAAAGAACCGATCGTCTTGCCAAACTGCTTGCGCTCGTTGGCATATTTGAGACCTTCTTGCAAAGCAGCCTTGGAGGCTCCGGTGACGCAGGCGCCAAGCTTGAAACGGCCGACGTTAAGGACATTGAAAGCGATCTTGTGTCCCTTGCCTATTTCACCGAGGACGTTCTCAACCGGAACCTTACAGTTGTCGAGGATGATCTGGGTGGTCGAACTCCCCTTGATCCCCATCTTCTTCTCCTCGGCACCAACCACCAGCCCTTCGAAAGTCTTTTCGACCAGAAAGCAGGTGAAATGTTCCTTGTCGACCTTGGCGAAGACGATAAACAGATCAGCGAAGCTGCCGTTAGTAATGAACTGTTTGGTGCCATTAAGCAGATAATGCGAACCGTCTGCAGAAAGGATTGCCGAGGATTGAGCACCGAGGGCGTCACTGCCGCTGCCGGGTTCAGTCAGGCAGTAGGCGGCCAACCATTCACCAGTGATGATTTTCTCAAGATACTGCTCTTTCTGTGCCTTGGTGCCGTAGTAGACCAACGGCAATGTGCCGATGCCGGTATGGGCTGCGTAGGCGACGGAAAAGGAGCCGCTCGGCGCGATCTTCTCGCCGACCAGCATGCTGGTGGCCTTGTCAAGTTCCAGGCCGCCGTACTCCTCGGGGGCATCGATCATGAGCAGACCCAGCTCACCGCATTTTTTCATCCCTGCCACTACCAGGCCGAAGTTCTGTCCCTCAATCTCCTCAATGTGAGGGAAAATCTCGCTCTCGATGAACTGCGTCGTCGTCTCAGCAATGGAGCGTTGCTCATCGCTGAAATCCTCGGGAGTAAAAACCGCATCGCAGGGGGTCTCGGCGACCAGGTACTCGCTGCCTTTCAAAATTTTCTTGGTCATAACCATCACCTCGTCAGTAGTTTGTGTTCTGTTCAGACTTTCTCGAAGATTCCCGCCGCGCCCATGCCGCCGCCGATGCACATGCTGACCATGCCGTAACGCACGTCACGGCGCACCATCTCGTGCAGTAGAGTGGCGGTCAGTTTGGCACCGGTACAGCCGAGAGGGTGGCCAAGGGCGATGGCGCCGCCATTCACGTTGATAATTTCAGGATTGAGCTTCAGCTCCTTGATGACAGCCAGAGACTGGGCGGAGAAGGCCTCATTGAGCTCGATCAGGCCGATATCACTCTGCTGCAAGCCAGCCATTTTCAGTGCTGCCGGGATCGCCTCAATCGGACCGATCCCCATAATCTCCGGCGGCACCCCTTTGACGGCGAAGGCGACAAAGCGCGCCAGCGGCTTCAACCCCGTCTGCTTGAGAAACTCTTCAGAGACCACCAGAGTGGCGGCCGCACCATCGGTCATCTGGGAACTGGTTGCAGCCGTAACCGTACCGTTCAGTTTAAAGACCGGTTTGAGCTTCGCCAGTCCCTCAAGACTGGTGTCGGCACGCACGCCGTCGTCGATCACGACCATCTTTTTGTTCCTGACCGGCTTGTTCTTGACGATGGCCACTTCTTCCACCTCAACCGGGATGATTTCATCCGTAAACCGGCCAGCGGCGATCGCGGCCGCCGCTTTCTGATGGCTGGCAACTGCGAAGGCATCCTGTTGCGCGCGGTCGATGCCATACTTCTCGGCGACCAGTTCGGCGGTAATCCCCATGTTGGCAAACGACTCCGGCCAGCTGGCCACTAACCCGGGATTTGCGCTGAATTTATTGCCGCCCATTGGGACTGTGGTCATCGACTCGGCGCCCCCGGCGATGATGCAATCGGCAAAGCCTGCCATGATCCGTTCAGCAGCGCTGGCTATAGTCTGTAGTCCTGAGGAACAAAAGCGGTTGACGGTCTGCGCTGGCACCTGGTAGGGAAGCCCGGCCTTCATGCTGGCAATGCGGGCGAAGTTCATCCCCTGCTCCCCCTCGGGGAAGGCGCAGCCGATCAGCACGTCGTCGATCTGCATCGGATCGATACCGGTCCGCTCGACCAGCCCCTTAATAGCAGCGGCGGCCAGATCATCCGGACGCATATCCTTGAAACCGCCCTTGTTCGCCCGACAACCGGGGGTACGGTATGCAGCAATTATGTAAGCTTTTTTCATCTCTATTCTCCTTGTCAATCGTGACGATCCAGTGCCAGCGCAACATTTCAACCCTCGCAAGCTTACCCCCTCCAAACCTTTCCTTATCAGGTGCGGCTTAAAGGCTTCCCCCTGTCAAGGGGGGACGGAAGGGGGGTGCCTTAGACTGCACTAGTTCCGTAGCGGCTTGCCGGTTTTGAGCATCGACTGGATCCGCTCAGCGGTCTTTTTGTTGCCGCAGAGTTTGAGAAAGGCCTGGCGCTCAAGCTGCAGCAGATAATCCTCGGAGATCAATGTGCCAGTTGGCACGTCGCCGCCACAGATGACGTCGGCAATGATGCCGCCGATCTCCTGCTCGTAAGCAGTGACGAAACCACCCATCTGCATGTTCCACAGGCTGGCCTTGATGCTGGCTGCGATGCTGCGGCCCGGAGCCGGGATATTTCCCAGCGGCTTGCCCGGCCGATAGTTGACCGCCAGAGCTAGCACCTTCTGCTTGGCGTCGGCGATCAAACGGTCGAGATCCATACTGATGCTGTCACCCGACCGCATGTAGTTCAGGCCGCGCAGCTCAGCAGCACCCATGGAGACGTTCGCCATGCCGATCAGCTTGAAATGTTTGAAGACATAGGGAGTCGGATCGGTTTCGTACTGTTGCGCCAGTTCGACTGAACGCAGGCACATTTCCTTGGTACCGCCACCGGCAGGCAACAGGCCGACGCCGATTTCAACCAGCCCCATATAGGTTTCGGCAAAAGCGTTGATGGCGTCGGCATGCAGGCTGAACTCGCAGCCACCGCCGAGGGTCATGCCGAAGGGCGCTGCCACCACCGGCACCTTGGAGTATTTGACCGCCATGGTCGCCTTCTGGAATGCACGAACCATCATGTCGATATCCTCGTAGGCCCCTTCGGCCAGAGCGACAGCGAGCAGCATCAGGTTGGCGCCGACCGAAAAGTTGGTCCCCTGATTGCCGATCACCAGCCCGACCCCTTCGCTTTCGGCGCGTTTGATCGCCTTGTGGGTCATGGAGAGGATATCGCCGCTGATGGAGTTCATCTTCGAATGAAATTCGAAACCGAAGACGCCGTCACCGAGATCGATCAACGAACAGTTGGCGTTCTTCTCCACCAGCCCGCCGGATTTCTTCAGAATCTGCAGGTTGATCTGTCCCGGCTTGAGCGGGAAGGGTTTATATTCCCCCGTCAGAAGATCGAAGTATTCCTTCTGCCCGGCGTCGTTAAAACGGTAAAAACGCTCGACGGTCTTTAACACGGCTGGCACGACCACGCCGTCCTTCTCCGCGCGCTTGACAAAAGCAGCGACACCAACGGCATCCAACATCTCGAAAGGACCAATCTCCCAGTTGAATCCCCATTTCATGGCGTTGTCGACATTAACGACGTCATCGGCGATTTCAGGGATACGGTTGACGGTGTAAATCAGAGTGTCGCGCAACGACTTCCAGGCATAGTCGGCGGCCTTGTCACCACCCTCGACCACCATTTTCACCCTCTGCGCCGGGTCATCAACCATTTTTACGGCTGTGATGGAGGCGAATTTCGGCTTGGCCGCTGGCTTGAATGTGCCACTGGTGTAGTCGAAATAGAAGATCTGCCGCTTACCGTCAACCTGCTCTTTCTTGTAGAAGCCAGCCTTGCTCTTGTTGCCGAGCAGCCCGGCTTCGACCATCTTGCTCATGAACGCAGGGACCTTGAAAACTTCGCGCTCCTCGTCTTCAGTCAGCAATTCATAAGAGTTGTTACCGACGTGAATCAGGGTATCAATGCCGACCAGATCAGCGGTGCGGAAAGCGGCCGACTTGGGGCGTGCCGTGGCTGAGCCGGCGATGACATCGACTTCCTCGACGGTCATCCCCATCTCAATCATGTGCTGCATCCCCTTGTATATGGCGTAGACACCAATCCGGTTGGCGATGAAATTCGGCGTGTCTTTAGCGTGGACGATCCCCTTGCCGAGCCGGCGGCTGATAAATTCTGCCATTTCGTCGACGACCGCCGGATCGCTCTCCTTACAGGGCACGATTTCGAGCAGGCGCATGTAGCGCGGCGGGTTGAAGAAGTGAGTGACCATGAAGTTGCGGCGCACCTCAGCAGGCAGAGCTTCCGCCATAGCATTAACCGACAGTCCGCTGGTGTTGGTCGTCAGCACCGCCCCTGGCTTGAGATGCGGGACGATCTTTTTAAAAAGTTCCAGCTTGATTGGCAGGTGTTCAATAACCACCTCAACGATCCAATCGTAATCTTGCAACTTCGACAGATCGTCGTCGAAGTTGCCGCATGAGATCTGTGCGGCGTACTTGGACAGATAGAAGGGCGCCGGCTTCATCTTCATCAGCCCTTCAAGACCGGCGGTAGCAATCCGATTGCGCACCTGCGGGCTTGCCATACTCAGTCCGCCAGCCTGTTCCGCACCGCTCAGCTCTCGCGGCACCATATCGAGCAACAGGACATCAAGACCTGCATTTGCCAGGTGTGCAGCTATCGTGGCGCCCATAACCCCGGCTCCAAGCACTGCCACACGGTTGATTTGCCTCATGAGTGTCCTCCCTTGTCAGTCTGCGGATGATCGTCGGTACCGTTGCCGTTATGCAGGTAAAGCCGCTCGATCTGTTCCTGGTACTTTGCGTATATCACTTTGCGTTTGAGTTTGAGGGTTGGTGTCAATTCACCGCCTTCCACAGAAAAATCACGGGGCAGCAGAATAAATTTTTTGATCGTCTGATAGGAAGGCAGCTTATCGTTGATTAATTGCACACGATGAGCATAGCGTTGCTGTACCTGCTGATTGGCAACCAGCTCCTCCATGTCGAGGTAAGTAAGGCTATTCTGCTGGGCCATCTGGATCAAGCGCTCCAGATTCGGCGTCAACAACGCGACCAAATACGGTTTCCGATCACCGTAAACACAAGCCTGAGAAATATATTTGTCCATCCTGAGCTCATTTTCAAGAGGTTGCGGAGCAATGTTCTTCCCTCCGGAGGTAATGATGATCTCTTTTTTCCGATCGACGATATAGACATAGCCCTCTTCATCGATGCGGGCGATATCACCGGTAGAGAACCAGCCGTCCTGAAGAACTTTTTCCGTGGCTTCGGGGTCATTGTAATAGCCACGCATCACCTGCGGGCCACGAATCATGAGTTCATTGTCGTCAGCAAGCTTAACCTCGGTGAAGGGCAAGGGCGTCCCCACTGATCCGAAGCGAACCTTCCAGGGACTATTGATAGTGACGGCAGGGCTGGTTTCCGTGAGACCATAGCCCTCAAATGTCGGGATACCGATCACCCACATGAATTCGTTGATGGCTTTGTCGAGGGGCGCCCCACCGGAAATAAAATATTTGATACGGCCGCCGAAACGTTTGCGGATTTTCCTGAAAATCAGCCAATCAAAGAACCTGTACTTAAGTTTTAGTAAACCAACCGGCCTGGGGTTCATATAGCGACGAGAGATATATTCCTGACCCGTTGCTACCGCCATATGAAAGATTCGGCTCTTGAACGAGCTCATCTGGTGAACATCTTCATAAATCCGCGAGTAAATTTTCTCAAAAAGACGCGGCACGCTGACCATAACGGTCGGTCTGACCTCCAACATGTTCTCAACAACTTTTTCGACACTTTCACAGAACGCCACGTGGCATCCTGTCATCAAAGGTGCATAATATCCTGCCGTACGTTCAAGGATATGGCTCAAGGGGAGAAAACTGAGGAAGGTTTCACTCATGCCAAAGGCCTCAAGTTTCTCCAGCCCATAATGAGCGTCAAAAATCACGTTGGCATGCGTGAGCATGACCCCCTTGGGGACTCCCGTAGTTCCCGAAGTGTAAATAATCGTCATCAGGTCCGTTGCCTGAACGCCATCGATCAGGGCTTCAATTTCGCTGCGATCCTCAGTGGAAATTGGATCGGAGATTTCCGACAATTGGTAAAGAGTATAAACGGGGAGTTCCGGGCTACCGAGAAATCGGTCGTAGGAAATGACCTGTTTCAAACCGGGCAGCTGGTCGCGGATTTTGAGCAACTTTTCATACTGCAGACGATTTGAGACAAAAATTATTTTTGCGCCGCTGTGATTAATGACATAGGCTGCCTGGTCAGCGGTGTTGGTCGCATAAATGGGGACGGTGATCCCCTGAACACACTGAATGGCAAAATCAGAGATTGCCCAACCGGCACGATTCTCTGAAAAGATCGCCACCCTGTCTCCGGCAGCCACCCCGGCTTTGCGCAAGCCGCGCGCAGCCATCAGCACCCGTTCATAGAAATTGCCGTAGCTTAAAGTCTGGTACGTACCTTCTTTTTTGTAACTGATAGCAATCCGGTCAACATACTGCTGCGCATTCGACTTGAGCATTTGCGGAACTGAATGGTAGGGCAATTCATACATAAAAAAAGACTCCTGTACGCAGATTATATCTTGATATATAGATCACCTTTACGTTCACGTCAACCTATACTTAGAACAGTATTTTATTTTAATTAGTAAATTTAATTTTAGTATATCAACTGGGTTGGGTCAGGCAAGAGTCTGCTGGGGGAAGAGGTCTCTTTATTTTTCAATTCGAGAGCGGCCAGCCATTCCAGCGTTGCAGAAGAGGAAAATCACGGGTAACCGCCAAAGCAGCAAGATAGTCCCGGGTGACCGGGAAACTCCTGATCCACCAGCCGCCAGCATGTGTACAGCAACCTTGCAGATGTGCCCTGTCAAGATCTTGGACGGAGTCGGAGAAACCACCCCCCTTGCCTTTTAACCAAGCCTCTTTGCGCGTCCAGATAAGGAAAAACCGTCTGCGTCGCTCTCGTTCACTGCCAGCCTGCAGCCAGTGCTGTTCGCTCTTGGAAAAGAACCCGGCAGCAAGTTTTGCATAATCCAACGAGCGACCAAGGGCCTCAATATCAACCCCCACCGCACACCCCTTGGAGACGACACAAAGTCCCCAGTTGCCGGAGTGGGAAAGGTTAAAGGAAGGGGCTTCGTCTGGTAACCCCGCCAGAGCAGGCTTGCCATAAAGGCCATAATCAAAACGGAGAGCTTCTGGAGCAAGTCCGAGGTAAAAACCGAGGATCTGGCGCAGTCGCGCACGGGCAACAATAAAGGCCCTTGCTTTGCCGGGAACTCGCAGGCGTCCGGCTCGCTGCAGTTCCTGCTCATCGAGAAGGTTTTCAAGAGATTCTGTACAATTGAGAGGGAAACGCCAGATATGCAGCGTCTGATCGCTCAGCTCCGGACGTAACGGCGGCGCTTGCCATGGGGTTAAAAAAAATGGCATGACAATCCCTCGGAGGCAGTTGCGTCGCCTTGGCGCCTGGTTCTCATCCCTGTCAGCTTTTGAGCAACAAGGTCTCGAGACAATGTTCCCGGATACTGTAGAAATCCTTGATCTTGGCGACCTTTGCAAGAAGACCTTCCCGGTCTACAGTTGTGTCGTGTTTGATCGCCAAGAGCATCTTGTTCTTGCTCGTGTGTTCCAGAGAGACAAATTCAAGAAGCTGAGTTGTATAACCGTGAGCCTCAAGGAGAAGAGCGCGCAAACTATCCGTTACCATTTCCGCTTCCTGGCCAAGGTGAACACCAAATTGAAGCATGGGTTCCATAATCTCCGGGCTGCAAAGTTGTTGCCGGATTTGCTTGTGGCAACATGGGGCGCACATGATGATTTCCGCACCAGTGCGGATGCCCAGGTAAATGGCCTGATCGGTTGCCGTATCACAGGCGTGCAGCGCAATCATGACATGGATTGTCTCCGGCGCATAGCTGCTGACATCACCTTGATGAAAACTCAGGCCGTCTAACGAGAGTTTATTCGCGGCCTCATTACAAAAACGCACGAGATCTTCTCGCAATTCAATGCCGGTCACTTGTGCCTGGACATCATGCGCATTCCGGAGGAGATCATGGATTGCAAAGGTCAAATACGCTTTTCCAGAGCCGAAGTCCACCACGTGAACGTCACTTGTCTTCGAGATTCGGGATGACACAAAGGCATGCTGAAAGATCTCTAGAAACTTATTGATCTGCTTCCATTTTCGAGCCTTCGATGGGATGACGCGATGCTTCTCATCGGTGATCCCCAGTGCGGTCAGGAATGGGTTGCCGGGATCAAGGAAACGCTCTTTGTCCCGGTCATGTTTCTCTGAAGGTAAAGAGCTGCTGCTTGCCGCGCTGCAACTCCAGGTGCATTTGCCTTTGCGGCTAAACTCCATCTGAACATCTTCCGTCAATGAAAACAAGTGGGCGCTCATGAACGGAGCTCCAAGAAGGTCACCAATCGTCTCGATGCCGGTGGCCACTGTGGCATTTTTTGTGATCTCCTTGGTCTTGTAGCAATAGATAAGAGAAAGGCACTGCTGCCCCTTAACGGCGAGCTTCCGGACAAGAATGCGTTTCAGCCCTGACTCCTGGCCGCGGTATTTTCCGAGAACCACTTTAATAAATGTCTTCTGCTCAAGGCTGTCCCGCAAAAGGGTCAGGAACCGATCTCTATAGTTGGGTTCCTGTTGAATGGAAGTGCTGTCGGCCATTTATAGATCTTTCCTTTTTTTTGAACGGACCACGCTAAACGAGCTAGTTTCTGTCCGGAAACCGCCCTTTTCCGCAATCTCAGCGTCAATCTGCGCATTTGATTGTGCGGCGTAAAGTACTACGCCTCCGCTCAAATACTTGATTTCCTTGATCTTGCGAAAAATGGCTGGTTTCCAAACCAGAAACCCACAATTTAACCATCCGGAGTTTCCGGATGGGCACGAGCTAATTTTTCAGTATGTCAGGCCAATACAGAAGGCGAGCAGAGCCCAACAAAATTCCGGGTTTATCGCGTTGACAGCCAAGTTCTAAGACGTTCAATACCCTCATCAAAAGAGACCGCCGGTTGATAGCCAAAGTCTTGGCGAGCAGCGCTGAGATCGAACCAATGTGCCGTTGAAAGTTCCCGGGCCACGAAACGGGTCATACGAGGCTCGCCTTTCAGCTTGAAGAGGGTATAGACCTTTTCCAGGAAAGCGCCAGCCTTGTAGGCTATTTCGGGAGAGATGGTACGCGTTACAGGTGGCAAGCCACCGGCATCGAGAATACGGTTGACGACATCCCAGATCGGCAAGGGTTCGCCCTGGGAGAGGAAGTAGGCCTTGCCTGCCACAGGAGAACCGACATCGAGATGGTCTGCCGCCTGCAAATGAGCAACAGCGGCATTATCGATATAGATGGTATCAGCGAGACATTCGCGGGTACCAAGCTTGCGCAAAGCGCCTTTCGCTCCACGCTCAAGAATCCGCGGCACCAGATGATTGTCTTCCGGTCCCCAGATCAGATGCGGGCGCAAAGCAACCGTGGCCAGCTCCTGATCATTGGCTTGCAACACTAACTGTTCAGCTTCGGCCTTGGTCTGCGGATAAAAGGCTTCGAAATGCTGCGGATACGGAACCGACTCATCGACACCTTCCATATCAGTACCATCAAAAACCACGCTCGGTGAACTGGTGTGTACCAGGCGTTTGATGCCGTGCTGACGACAGGCATTGATGACGTGTTTCGTACCGAGCACATTGGTCGTATAAAACTCCTGGTAAGGACCCCAGACGCCAGCCTTGGCAGCGGCATGAAAAACAATATCGCACCCTGCGGCGGCATTCTTGACTGCCTCGGCATCACTCAACTCGCCACGACAATGCTCGACCCCCAGCTCGGTCAGAGCGGGATGCAGATTGCGTGAGAAGGAACGCACCTCGTCGCCGCGCTCGAGTAGCAGCTTGATGATTGCCTTGCCGAGGAAGCCTCCGCCACCAGTGACCAATGCTTTCATGACAATTGCTCCCCGGCCCAGAGGGCCAGCTTCTCGCGAAAGATCTTGGCGTTGTGACGAATGTCGACGGGGAATTCCGGATGAAAGAGGAAGGTGGTGATGTTGCGAGTCACCTTATGATCAGCCCCTATAGCAACCAATTCCTGATGGATTTTTGCAAGGTTTGAGGTGTCAGTACCTTTTTCCAATTCGACACAGAGCACCGCTCGCGCCTGGCCCGGCTCACCAACCCCCACCAAGGCGGTTCGGAATACTGACGGATGGGTATTGAAAATAGCTTCGCAGGGAATGGTGAACAGGGTTTCTTCTCGCATGACCACCTGATGCGCCTTGCGGCCACAAAACCAGATGCGCCCCTGCTCATCGCGGTAGCCCAGATCGCCCATGCGATGGTAGAAACCGCCATGCTTTGAATCAGCTATTTTAGCGAGAGCCGTTGATTGCGAGCGATTGAAATAACTCTGCGTCACCTGCGGTCCTTTAACAACAATCTCACCGATCTCGCCGACCCCAAGTTTCAAATCGGCCTTCCAATCGGCAATTGGTTCGTCGGAAATGGCAATAATTTCCAACGCAACTCGCGCCACCGGCTTGCCGACGCAAACACCACGCCCTTGATCAGTCGCATGGCAAGTCTCGCTGAGGATCTCGGTACTGCCGATCGAGCAGACGGGTAATGCTTCGGTGGCTCCATAAGGGGTAAAAACCTGGGCTTCTGCTGAGAGCATGTTAGTGAAACGTTGCAACACCGCCGCCGGCACCGGCGCTCCAGCTGAAATGGCCCGTTTCAGACTCGGCAGTTTGATACCATGAGCTTCACCATAACGACCAACCCGGTTAATCAGGGCCGGTGAACCGAACATGGTGGTGATCTGAAACTTTTCTATGGCAGCAACAATCTTGACCGGATCGACATCAGCCGGTCGGGTAAAGTCCATCTCCGGCACAACAGACGTCATCCCCAACGCTGGTGCAAAGAGCGCAAAGAGTGGAAAGGTCGGCAGGTCAATTTCACCGGGACGGATGTCATAGACCTGGCGTAACAGCTCTACCTGAGCGGAAAAGTTACCGTGACTGTAGACCGCGCCTTTCGGCACTCCGGTACTACCACTGGTAAAGAGAATCGCGGCAGTTTCGTCATCAGCCGTTTGTGCTGTGTCGTATTTCTGGTCTTTTGGAACTTTGGCCAGCACTTTCCCAAGAGTCGAACCACCCCAGAGAAGTCGCCGACCCACAGTCAACAATATCTTGATGGTCGGCTTCCCCCAGCCTAGCAAGAGACGAGCAAGATGCGCTTTGGGAATGCCAATAAATGCTTCGGGTTGTGCTTCAGCGAGACACGTTTTCAGATTTTTCACGCCCATCCCCGGATCAACCAGAACCGGCACGGCGCCTGTTTTGAAAAGGGCAAAGGTCAGAGCAAAGAATTCGAAGCCGGGAGGCACCATAAGAACAGTGCGAACCCCGCGCTTGATGCCTATCGACTCAAGAGCAGAAGCCATGCGACTGCTCTCCTGATCAAGTTCGGCGAAGGAGTATTGAATGTAGGTGGTTTGTTGCTGGCCATCATGGCCATGGGGGATATAAATCGCCGGAGTTTCCGGCTGCAGGCGGGCCATCTCCGGCAGATGCGCAGCAACGTTGGCAGTGGCGGCCGGGCTCATTACACTTTCTCGTCAGGGAACGCAGTAGCCGGTGTATCAAGAGGGTGTGCTGCCAGAAACTGCTCGATAATCGGGATCACTTCGTCACTGGCATCTTCGAGAATGTAATGACCGCAGTCATCAAAGGCATGGACTTCCGCATTCGGGAAGCGCCGCTGCCATTCCTTGAGGAAATGCTTGTCGAAGACAAAGTCTTTCATGCCCCAGCAGATCGTCATCGGCAAATCCGCGAATCGCTCCAGACCATCTTCGACTTCGGTGATCAAATCATAGCCAGAGTCTTCCGGCTTGAGTGGAATGTCCTGAACAAAACGCAAGGTGGCAATACGGTCCGTGACCTTATCATAGGGAGCACAATAAGCTCCGCGCAACGCAACGGACATCGGATTGCGCTTGCACCCAACGCGAGCTGCTATCAGGGCAAACATGTTGAGTTTTTGAACAAGGAAAACGCCGATAGCTGTATTCCGGCAGATTCTCAGCGCCAGCGGAAACTTCTTGCCAGCCGGGAGGTGAAAGGCTGCCGTGTTGAGGATTACCAGGCGCGCAATCCGCTCTGGATAACGGGATGCGTAGGCCATGCCGATCATGCCACCCCAATCGTGCACGACCAGTGTGATGCGCTCGCGGACCCCAAGATGCTCAAGCAGAGCATCAAGGTCATCGACCCGTTGTTTGAAGGTGTAGGAATAATCTTCGTCGCCCGGTTTTTCAGAGAGACCGCAGCCGATATGATCAGGAACGATAACGCGATAACGATCACGCAAAGTCTTGGCCAGATTGCGGTAATAGAAAGACCAGCTCGGGTTGCCGTGCACCATAACCACCGGGTCACCCTGGCCCTCGTCGAGATAGTGGTACTGCAGTCCGTTCAGTTCAAGGAAATTATTTTCAAAGGGATAAAGATCGTTCATTTATGCACTCAACAAAAAGATTAATAGCCACAGAGACACAGAGACACAGAGACACAGAGAAAAGACTAACCACCTTATAAAGCTTTTCAGGGTTTCTCTGTGTCTCCGTGTCTCCGTGGCAAAATATTTGTTTTGGTTGTAAGCCCGAGAATTAGCCGCTACACCATTTACCATTGAATTCCAAGCATCAGACAATTCAATCCGCTGCCGATACCGAGGAAACCGACGATATCGCCGGGCAGAAGATTGTCGCGTTCCTTGGCAATTGCAGCAGTGACAGGCAGAGACACCGTGCCCATATTGCCGAGAAACTCGTAAGTACTGAAATCCTTCTCCTGTGCGATACCGATCTTTTGCAGAATCAATTTCTGATGAGCCTCGCCAACCTGGTGACAGATCACCTTATCAATCCGCTCAGTGGTCAGATCCAACTCCTTGAGAAACGCATCCCAGGTTCTTTTGCCCAGTTCTACACCGTACTTCATGACTGCCACAGCATCGGTCTGCATGTAGGGGACATGATTTTCCGGGTCATCCGACAAAAGCCCCCAGCGGCACAGGGTGTGGTGCTGAGGCTCGGCCAGATTGATACCGCCGAGCAGGCGGGGACGTCGCGCAGGGGTAAAGGAGCCGTCGGTGAGAAGAACCGCCGCTGCACCGGAACCGCCGGTTAAGGTTGCCAGTGACTTGGTGAAACTTTCCATGGTTGGATTGTCCAGCATCTGCTGGATCATGATTTCATTGATCTCGCGGGAGCTCTCGCAGGCGACCACTAGACCGGCCCGAATCTGACCCAGTTCGATGCGATTAGCAATATCAAGCACGCCGTTAAGCACGCCGAGACAAGCATTGGACGTGTCATAGATCGCCACATTTCCCTGGATACCAAGGGCCGATGCAACCTGACAAGCCGTGGCTGGCTCAAAATGCTCACGACAGACACCGGCATAAACAACGGCTCCGATATCAGCCGGGGAGATATTCCGCTCCCGCAGCGCTTTTTTTGCTGCGGCGATCGCCCCTTCCGAGATGCGCGTGTTCGGCTTCCACCAGCGACGCTCCCTGATCCCGGTCAAGGCTTCCAACTGTCCAAGGGGAATATGCAAGGTGTCGTACATCGGCTTCAAGCGGTTTTCAAGCTCCGTCGACGTAACAACAATCGGCGCCAGTTCATAGCCAACCGATTCAATATAAACTCGCGAATATTTCATTCACACCACCATTTTGGGATTAATATCGAGCTTGGCCATAGTACAAGTTAGCTAGAAGGCTGTAAAGCTGTATAGCTTATCTTCCCTCCGACTTAAGCCGGATCGAGAAGTCTTTCATTTGATAGATTATTTTGCCGTCCACTGACAGGAAACCATCCGCTTTAAGCAGCTTCTGCTCATCATCAATCGACGTGACCACGGCCTCAACCAGAACTCGATCATTGCTCGGAATAATCTGCCCGCGATAGTTCCAACGGTGTTGTTCGCCGTGCGCAATCGTCTCAAGAACCGTATCAGCCGTTCCTCCCCAGCGTTTGACAGCCGCAACCTTAAGCAGCTGCAGAAAGGATTCGAGACCAAGGGAACCGGGACAAACCGGATCCTGATAGAAGTGGGCCTTAAAGAACCACTCATCAGGATCGACAGCTTTACTGCCGCGAATAAAACCGAGACCTGTCGGACCGCCATCAACAACAAAGAGTTCGATGCGATCGATCATGCGCAGTTTAGTCTCCGGGAAAGGCGCTTCGGACGGGTAGTCAAATTGCTCGGCACGAGCAATTTCTGCAGCAGTCGGCTGGCAGACTTGGGCATCACGGACTCCAACTTGCTGAGCCAAAGACTCTGCCGAGAAGAAGCCGAAAACGGTATCGCCAGTATAGACCGGACCCAAGCGATCGCTGATTTCGAAATCGTAGCTCTGAATAATCATACCGCCACTGCTGGCGATGCGAGTGATCTTGACCTTGGTCGTCAAGGTGCCGGAGTCCGGAGTCACCGGGCGATGTTGCACGGCATTGCCATCAAGGTTGCGGAACTTGAGGTCCGTCGCGCTGGTCAAGGCCGAGCCAAGATAGGCGGCTAGCCAGCCACACGGTTGCAGGCCGGTCTCAAGCAGAATACTGAACGGCATTTCCGGTTGTCGACCCGCCTTGAAATACCAGGCGGCCGGTGGCACATCGTACTCTGCTTGACACGTTGCCCCTTCAACCAGCTTGAACGGCGCACCGGTAACAGCAACAATGCGGTCGAGAAACTGGAACGGTGGTCCCGGCAGGCGCGCAATCTTGCGCTCATGATCGAAAACTTTGTACGGCTCACCGAACGCCTCGGAGGGGTTACCGGTCGAAAACGCCAGGATCTGGTTGTAATCGTAGAGTACGCCAGGGGCGGTCCCAAGCCCGCTGGTGTCCACAACAACCGGGACAGCCCCCTGAGCAGCGGGGACAATCCCTGACCACAAAGCTTCGACCTGCTCACGCGTCAGTCCGGAAAGCCGGATCGACATATTGGGAATTTCGACAATCGCTTTACCATCAGCAAACATCAACGCATCAACAATCGCGAAAGGTTCGGGCCCGTAGCCAAGCTCCTTGATACTGACCTGATAGGTCACGGTCTTCGTCGTCTCGATGACCTGCCCGCGGCATTTCAAGCCGCTGTCAACGCCTGGAATCGGTTCGCACCAGGTCGTGCCCTCTTCACCGATCCACCCCATGCGCAGCAGGTAGATGCGCAAGGTGTGCATGCAGCACTCGTACATCAGAGTGCCGGGCATAACGTTGTCATCGCAGAAATGACAGGTCAAAAACCAGTCTTCAGGGGTGATATCCATTTCAGCGCGAATCTGGCCGAGACCGTAACGGCCACCCTGCGGATCAAGTTCAATCACCCGGTCAACCAGCTTCAGGTAACCACCCGGCAAAGTGTAGGTGGTCTTCAGCTTCAGTCTCGCAAAGAGTTCACCAAAGGCCGCACCCAGATCGCCACGATAGATCGCATCAACCTGGGCAGCATCGTAAGACTCTACAGCCATTGGAGCCAGGTCGCGCCAGTCATCAGGCTTGATGCCGGGCTGCGGCATCAGGTCAAGCTTGGTGTGGACGATGCCTTTCCCGGCAGCCAGTTCCTGTGCGGTAAAGAAGCCAGCACAACCATTCTGCATCGAGAGCAGCGGCTCGCCGTTGACAGTCCCTTCGAAATTGAAACGGAACAGATAGGTCTGATCCTGACGGAAGAAATGATCGATCTTGATATCGTAACGAATCACATCACCCACCACAGGCAAGCCGCGATGAAACGTAACCACGGCATCGAGCAGACGATAAACCGCCTTGCCCTTACTGATAAAATCGATTCCCAGATAACCGGAGAGGAAGAGGTCGGCCTGACCGGCTTCGACAGCAATACAGGTCGGAATCCGGCCACCATCGAGATACCAGCGGTCAGCGGTAACATCGTGCTCGGTCACTACCCGGCCCCCGGTCATGGAGCGCGGTTCACCCTCAACCGTCATGATGCGATCAACCAGCATCAAAGGCTCGTCGGGCAGCCGGACACGGGTCGGATAAGTGTCAATTTCAGAAAACTCAGGTCCCAGCATTTTAGCAATCGAACCGATGGCAAACTCCATGCACATCTCACGATTGAAAGCCGGATGCCGAGGGCTGGGGGCTGGGGGCTGTACAGGAACAAGGTTTTTACGTCCCGCGTCCCGCGTCCCGCGTTCCTCCTGAACCAAAGGTTCAAGCCTCGGAATCATCTCACCATTTGCAACCAGCTGCTGCAACAACGACATCTGCAGATTGATGTTTTCGGTAAGCGTCTTCTCCATAGTGCTGGCAAATTGCAGATAAGCCGCATGATTCCTGGCATTCAACGCTGCAGTCTCAGCTATCTGCGCCACCAGAGGATCAGCAATCGCACCCGTACCAGCGATCGGCACAACAGCAGCTTTTATGCTTGCAAGGTTTTCGCGTCCCGCGTCCCGCGGTCCGCGTCCCGTCGTTGCTTCTTCGACTTGTTTCTTTTCCGGAAGCGCTGCAGGCACAAACGAAGCCCCGCCAATAACCGCATCAATCCGCGGCCCGACCGGTTTCTCGGTAATCTCGAGAGATGCCGGATAAAGGGCTGACAGATTAACCGGCACCCGTTCCGCGAGACAGTTGGCCAGCAGACGCAGAATCAGCGAGGTGGCTTTCTGACCTGGATAACAGGCGGCCCTGGTCATATGCGGCCGACCTTGCAGAATATTACCGATCATACGGCTACAGGAATTGCCCGGCCCCATCTCGAGAAAAACCCGTACGCCGTCAGCATAAGCCTGTTCGATAACCTTGGTATAATCAATGGTCTCCAGCGCCTGACCGAGGATCACATCGGCAGCACTCTCTGTCGTAACCTGGTAGCTTTCACCAAGAGCGCAGCTATAAAAGGCGATCTCTTTCGGTGCCGTGACCGGGAAAAGATGCAACTCGCGGTAAGCCTTTGCCACCGGTTCAGCGACTTCGCAGTGCACCGTGGTCACGCCACGCAAGGGAAAGAAGTGACCTTTGACCTCGCGGGCCAAAGCCTCAACCTGCTGACGATCACCACCAATCACGCATTCCCGATGAGTATTGATAATCAACAGGTATGCTTTTTCTTTGCCAACCAGGGCCGTTTTAACCTTAGCTGCTGGCGCATCGATAAGACCAAGAACCCAATCGACTTTTTCCCCTTTTTTCAGACCCCACACCTTCCGTGCAGCCTTGCATTCACCCGCTAACTCTTCGGTAAAGAGGCATGATTCATTAAGACGCCGCGACATGCCGTCACGGTCTTGCCAGGCCTCAAAGGAAAAGAGTCCGGCCGACTCACCGAGGCTGTAGCCACTCACCACCTGGGGCTCAACACCGAAGCTGCGTACCAGATCGCTAATAGCTGTGCCGAGGGCAACCTGACCGATCACCAGAGCATTGTGGTTATCGTGGAGCGTCTCGCTCAGTTCGGATTTCCAGAAGTGTTCCGGCAAAAACTGACGCAACAGGTACTGACTACCAGCGTCCTGTTTGCTGTAGATAGCTGGCCATCGGGCGGAGAGATCACGCCCCATCCCGGCAAAATGATTCCCGGAACCAGGGAAAATAAACGCGACCTTGCCTTGTGGTGCCAGAGGGTCAGGCGTATAGAAAAGCCGGTCGCGGATGCCAGCCGAAAGCGTTGTGCTATTGCCGCCCAACGCCTTGTCCGGATTGCTGCGCAACTCCAGCAAGGCATGTTCGAGTTGATCAAACAGCTCCGCGCGGTTCGAGGTCACCATGGCCATACAGAGCTTCCTGCTCGGGTCAAGACCGGTTTCCAGATACCATTGTAGTGCCAACTGTTCAATCGCACCGGCAGAGGCCATAGCAGCAAAATCTTGCAACTGGGCGACCTTTTTCAGCAAACCTTCGACGCTATCAGCTTCGAGAGTGAACAGCCCCTCGTCGAGTGCGCCAAGAGGACGTTCTGTCGAGGAGGGAAGAGTCTTACGGCTCTTGTCCTCAACACCTTCAAGCAGAATGTGGGAGCAGGTCCCATCATTGCCAATCCCACTGACCAGAGCCCGTCGTGGTCCCTCGGCCCGGTTGCGCAGCCAGAATTGAGCCGCTTCGGGAGCAATAAAGGTGCGCTTGCCGCGAACCCAGTCATAGCGCATTGTTTGCAGATTTCGCAGCGGCGGCAGGATTTGTTCTTGCAGGCAGAGTGACGCCTTGATCAGCGAAGCCAGTCCGGCAACCGCACCGGTATGGCCGACATCCGCCTTGGCACTGCCGATGTAGCACGTGTTCGGTGTCTGTTGGGTGCCGAAAAAAGCGCCCAGAGCCTTCGCTTCGAGCGCATCCTCTTCTGCCAATCCACTGCCATGGGTTTCCAGGTAACTGACCGATTCAGGGGCAGCACCAGCCTCAAGAGTGGCCATCTCAACCGAGAGAGTATAGCTGTTGCCATCCGGGGTCGACCCTTCGACGCGTCCCCCGGTAGCCGTACCGACCCCTTTTATGATGGCATAAATCCGGTCACCATCCTGCTTGGCATCATCCAGACGTTTAAGGACAACGGCAGCAGCGCCTTCACCGATCACTGAACCATCAGCGTTTTTATCAAAGGGTCGTACAGTGCCACTTTTTGAGAAGGGTTGTGTTGCGTGCCGGCCAAGCACCGCGCGCAAGTCGCCCGCCATATCGGTGGCACCAACAATGGCCCGGTTGATGGAACCTTCCTGCAAGGCGCGCACCCCCACTTCGAGGGCTCGCAACCCGGAGTTTTCTTCACTCGACAGGGTAAAACTGGGGCCACCAGCTTTGAACTCTTTAGCCACTCGACTGGCAACAATGCTGCCAAGCGCGCCCATAACCCGGTTGGCACTTAACGCCGGTCCGGCCGATTCGCGCAGAGCGGCAATCCAATCGTTGAGCTCCGCTTCGGTAAGCTCACGACCAAGTTGTTGTGCCCACTGCCGTGCCATCTTCTGCAGCCCCCAACGGAAGCTGAAATTGGTCGCGTTAAGGTCAAGGCCGGTGCCTATAAACACACCGGTAAAGAGGAGGTCCTCTTTCTTGATACCGGCATCCTGCAACGCCTCGTCGGCGACCTTGAGCATCAGGAGCTGACGGGGCAACATCTCTTCGACCTCTTTCGGCGGAATGCGAAAGACGCCGGGAGCGATCTGCGCTTCAGGGACGTAAAACCCTTTGAAATCGGACTTTTTAAGACCTTTTTTCTGAAACCACTGGCTCTCTTCTGCCCCCCACCAACGGCTGGGGCACTCCGTATTCACGACGGCGTCACTACCAAGGAAGCGGCTGCGCAGGGCGGCAAGCGATTCCCATGGGCCAAGATGAGCCCCCATACCAACAATCGCCACCGGCTGACTCTTCTGTTTGAATGAAGGAGGATAAGCGACTGAACTCTTGGTCGGCTTGGTCGGCACCCATTCCTCGATCAGGAGGTGGGCATTGATGCCACCGAAACCAAAAGCACTCACAGCAGCGCGCCTTGGTTGCCCTTTCTTGCGCGACTTCCACGGTTTCGCTTGCTGCAGCACACGAAACGGGCTCGACTCAAGATCGACGCTCTTAGCTGACTGCACAAAGTTGGCAGTCGGCGGCAGAGTGCGTTCTTTCATCGCCAGCAGTGTCTTCATCAGAGCGGCGGAACCAGCTGCGGTCAAGAGATGACCGATATTCGACTTCACCGAGCCAATCACGCACTGTCCAGACTTCCAGCCATCGTCACCCCACAGACTTTTAAGACTGGCGAATTCAACCACATCACCCACCGGGGTTCCCGTGGCATGACACTCAATCATATCAACGTCAGATGGCAACCAACCGGCTTGCTGGTAGGCCGAACGCATCGATCGCAACTGACCTTCGGACGCTGGCGCCAGCAAGCTGCCACCGATATCATTGGACAGGCCGATACCGCGAATCACGGCATAAATGTGATCTCCGGCACGCACCGCATCTTCGGTGCGCTTCAGCAGGAACATACCACTCCCCTCACCGACCACCAGACCATCGCCTTTGGCATCAAAAGGAGAACAAGTACCGGAAGGAGAAAGAGCGTGCAACTGGGAGAAGCCCATCTGCGTATAGAGTGAATCAGGGCGTGCCAGCCCACCTGTCAGCATGGCATCAGCACGGCCAGCAATCAATTCATCGACCGCCAATTTGATAGCGTAGAGCGATGAGGCACAAGCCGCATCAAGGGTGTAGCAGCTTCCGCCGAGGCCAAGTGCTTTAGCAAGCAGGCCTGCGGGCAGGCCCGCCACATAGCGGTTCAGAGGGTTGACGGTTGGCAGCTCTGGAAGATTGTCCGTACCGAGAAGTTTTTCTGCAAAGGTGCGACCGAGATAGTCCCGGGCCATGGCTGAGGATTGTTCGCTGGGCAGCGCCAGGTTACCGATGATGACGCCGACCCGTCCGCGATCGAGTTGATCGACGCGACCGTCGCTGAACGCCTGATGACCAGTCCGCAACAGCAGGCGGTACATCGGATCGAGACTCCGCAAAAAATCGGCATCGATATCAAGTCCGGCAATTGATGACGTATTGCTTTCATCATCAATGAAGCAGCCCTTTTTCGAATAAATCTTGTCCGGCACACCGATCGCTGGATCAAAGACCTCGTCAGGCTCAAGCAGCCAACGTCCCTGTGGCGGTTGCCGTGAAGTACTGACATTGCCGATAATCGTTTCCCAGAAACGGTCCAGGGTCGGTGACATAGGAAATATGCCGCCGACCCCGACGATTGCAACAGACTTACCGTGCTTCATCCTCAGGCGACTCCCTGCAGTTTATTGCGCTGGAAGCTCGCATTCAGAGAAGCATTAATCACACATTCGTAGCCTTCGATGCGGGCAATCAAGGCACCACTGACCGGATCGACAAAGTCGATTTCCGCGGCCGCCTTGCTGGCGCTTTGGCTGGTGATGCGAATCCGAATCTCGACACCGGTGTCAGGAAATTTGTCCTGATACTGACGATAGCGTCCGGCAAAGACCGGCAAAGAACCAGCCTGATAACGCTCGAAGCTCCAGAGAATCATCATCTGGAAGCTGCTGTCGAGAGCCAACGGATCGGCCAGCCAGGAGTTACGCAACGGCTGCTTGATCCATTCCGTTGGCAAGGGTGCCGGACGAACAATCGAAGCGATGCCATCAGCAGAACAGCCGATCACCTCACGGATCCCGTGAAAAGCAGGCCCATGGAAAAGCCGATCAGGCTGATAGACCTCTTCAATCGGACGACTGTACGATTGAAGCTCTATGCGCTCCGTTGCAAGTTTGCTTGCCGGCAGCTTGGTCGCCAGCACCATTCTGGCGCGGGAGTGTACAAACTGCTGGCCACCAACCGTCATCCCTGAAAGTTCCACTGGCACGACATGCACCCCGCCACTCCTGAACGACTTACCGGTCATGACCTGTAAGGTGTGCGTTTGTCCTTGCTCCAGAGTAACGCCCTTCAAAACGCGCAGGTCATTGAAGCCGTGAAAGCGCAAGCCCGGATTGTTGTGGATCGCACCATGGGCCATCCACTCAATGATCACCGCCATCGGCAGGACCGCTTTGCCGTCGATAACGTGGGACTTAAGGAACGGGTATTGTTCGATCGAAACCTCCAGATCAAAAGCCTTGGAGATATAAATATTGTCATGTGCCTGAGCCGGACTTTCGCTCGCGGCCTCTTCCCGACCACCGAGGACCACCAGCTCGACTGGTCCGCCTGGCGGAGTAGCGATTTCTTCGATCAGGTAATCGGCACCAGCTTTGAGGTCGATGACAGCAACGCCTTCTGCGGCAAAAACTTTTTTCAGCGCTGGCGTCACCATGCCGCCATCCCAGGGGCCCCAGTTCAGGGAGAGGACGCGGCAATTGGGACGCAATCCGGCCTCCTGCTGGGCAATCTTGTTGAGAATCTCGTTGGCCACGGCGTAATCGACCTGACCGGTACGACCGTAACGTCCGGTTGACGATGAGAACATCACCATGAATTTCAATTCGTCTTCAGTCAGCGCTGCCAGCAGACTACGCAAGCCGACGATCTTGGTGCTGTACACCTGTTCAAATTGCTCTACCGTCTTGTCCTTGATCAAACGATCCGCCAGGACACCAGCACCGTGAATCAAGCCCTTGATCGGACCGTATTCTTCACGGACATCTTTGATGACAGCCGCAACCGCATTGCTATCGCGCAGATCAACGGAGCGATAGAGAGCCTGGCCACCCGCTGTCTTGATGCGACGCAGACTGGCTTGAAGCTCGCGATTGCCGAGGATCTCCTGACATTTCTGGCCAACATCTTTCGGTTTAAGAGGACTCACGGCATGGGCGATCACAGCTTTTTTGATCTCGGCTTCACTGTTCAGACCATCCAGCCAGGTCGGTTCTGTCTGGGGCGCTGCGCTGCGGCCGAGCAGTAACAGGGTGGCCCGACTCGAAGCGGCCAGGGCAATCGCAACTTCGGCGGTGACACCGCGTGCACCGCCACTAACGACGACCACATCACCGTAACTGACCGGTGAATCAAGCGGCTCACCAGAGAGAGATGCTTCGACCAGGCTGAGCGTATGTAGCCCCTCGCTTGAGAAACCGACTTCCTGGGCACCGTCAACCAGCAGTTCGGCAACCAGCATTTCAGCAGTTTTATTAGCATCAGTCAGATCAGCCGACAGGTCGAAAGCCTTACAGGCAACCTCTGGCCACTCGTGACCGGCCGTCTTGGCCAACCCGGCCAGACCACCTGAAAGAGCATCCTTGATTGCGCCACCGTCCACCATGCCGAAAGTGCCGTTCAGCCGTGACACCGTGGCCAGAACAGCACCGCACTTATCGGCAGCAGCATTAAGCGTCGGTTCCGCCAATTGCATCAGGCGAAAAGCATTCTGTATGAAAAGATCGTCGGTGCCAGCTTGCGGAGCAAGCAGAATCAGTCCGGCCAGATTCTTTGCCGGGAGAAGACCGTCAAGTTGTGCCAGATCGATTTTCTCGGCGTTCAGATTCTGTGCCTGCAACTCTTTACAAAGCGCGGCTGTCAACTCAGAGCCATCATCACTGACCCAGACCACAGAGTCTTTTGCCAGGTTGAGAGAATCACGCTCCTGGTTCTCGCGCAGAGCGATCGCCTTGAGAACTTTACGTTCGACACCGCTGCCCACAGTCGGTAATTCGAGTGGTGCTTCGACCTTTGCCGCAGGTTCGGCGACGCCGGAAACGCTGGTCAGGAAATCGACGATCTGGCCAACGGTCTGCAAGGTGCCGAGATGCTCAGGTTTGATCGCCGGTGCTCCCGGCAGTTTGTCCTGCAGGGCAGAGAGAATCTCGACCCGCTTGATCGAGTCGATGCCAAGGTCGGTATCAAGCGCCATCTCCAGTTCAAGCATTTCGATCGGGTAACCGGTTTTGCCGGCAATCACCTCTAGCAGGGTCGTTGCCACGGCTTCACGATTAAGTGGGCTTACAACAGCCACCGGAGAGGCTGGTGCTGCACTCTTATTGCTGGCAGCTGTAAGATGATCAACGATCTGGCCAAGAGTCTGCAAGACACCCAGCTCTTCCGGCTTGACCGCCGGAGCTTCAGGCAATTTTTCCTGCAAAGCAGAAAGAATTTCTACGCGTTTGATCGAATCGATGCCGAGATCTGTATCGAGCGCCATCTCCATTTCGAGCATCTCAATCGGGTAGCCGGTCTTCTCGGCGATCACTTCGAGCAGCACGCTTGAGACTCGCTCGTTATCAACGACTGGCGCTGCTATCGCTGCAGCAATCTGTGCTGCCGGGGCGGGTGCCATACCGGCGCTTAAGTGGTCGATAATCTGACCAAGCGTCTGCAGCACACCGAGATCTTCCGGCTTGACCGCCGGAGCTTCGGGGAGTTTTTCCTGCAAAGCAGAAAGAATTTCTACGCGTTTGATCGAATCGATGCCGAGATCGGTATCGAGCGCCATATCCAGTTCCAGCATCTCCACCGGATAGCCGGTTTTCTCGGCGATTACTTCGAGTAGCACAGTTGAGACCCGGCTGCTGTCAACCGCAGGTGCCGCAATCGGCGCTGCAACTTGCACGACTGGTGCGGGAGCCATACCGGCGCTTAAGTGATCAATGATCTGGCCGAGAGTTTGCAGTGTGCCGAGATCTTCCGGCTTGACCGCCGGGGCTTCCGGCAACCTCTCCTGCAGCGCAGAAAGGATCTCTACACGTTTGATCGAATCGATACCGAGATCGGCGTCGAGGGTCATTTCCAGTTCCAGCATCTCTTCCGGGTAACCGGTTTTCTCGGCAATCACAGCCAACAACACGCCGGCAATCTGACTGCTATCGGTAGCAGGAACTACAGGAGCAGGAGCAACAGTAGGGACGACCTGCGCGGCAGGCGCTGCCACCGGCCGAACTGGAGCGGCGGCAACTACCGGAGCCGAGACAGCCGGTGCAACACCAGCGGTCAACGGCTGCCCTTGCAACAGACGGTTTTGCTGTTCCACCAGGTTGAGAAAGGAATGGGTGGCTGATTCCTGCCCGGCGAGAAATTGCTGGTGCAGACGCGAGGTCTGTTCCTGCAGATTTTGCAAGGCCTGCATGCTCTGCCGGGTGATCTGCAACGCTTCCTGCAAAGAACCGGCGTCGGCAACAAATGCCGCTGGCGCGGAAGTCACTGAATTTGGCATGACCGTTGTTTCTTGCTGTACGGTCTGGGTTGCAGATACGGTCGCAGGTGCTGCAACGTGCGGTTGGATCGGCGGACGTTTTTGCGGACGCTTGAAATAGTTGGCGCCGGTCAACGGGATCGTCATGCCGGGCTTCTTGCCTTTCGTTGATTTGAGGGTCGCGGCATAGCCTTCGTCCCAGCGAGCCAGATCAACCGGGTAGCCAAGCACAGTCAGCTGCGCCAGAGCACGGCCCAGATCATTGATGCCTGAGCGCTTGCCGTTGGAGGCATCGATAGCAATCGCCTGGAATTCGCGCTCGCCGAGAATCGCTTTGACCATGCCGGTCATGCGAGCACCGGGGCCGACTTCGAGGAAGGTGCGCATACCGGCTGCGTACATTGCCTCAATTTCAGCAACAAAGTTAACCGGGCAGGCCAGTTGCGCGGCAAGAATCTCACGGGCTTTTTTAGCCGTCTCCGGATACGCGCTACCGGTAGTATTTGAAAAAACCGTGACGGTCGGCTTACTGAATTTAATCGACTGCAGACGCTCAGCAAACGGCCCGCTGGCAGCGGCAACCAGTTCACTGTGGAAGGCCGCAGCCACTGCGAGTTGCTTATAGCGCAACCCCTGCTCATCAAGCAGTTTTGCCGCTTTTTCGATTTCGGTCGTCGCTCCGGAGAGGACGCCCTGTTCAGGAGTGTTGCGGTTGGCCAGCACCAGCTTCAGACCGGAATCCTTGAGGAAGGCTTCGACCTGGCCAAGGGGTGCGGAGACCGCCAGCATTGAACCGCGGTCGCCTTCACCGGCGGCCATCAGTTCGCCACGCAGACGCGACAGCGCATGCAAGGCCTCCCCATCAAAGTAGCCACCGGAACAAAGCGCGGTCAGCTCACCGTAGCTGTGCCCGGCATAAGCTTCGGCAGTCACACCGAATGTTGCGAGAATGTCACGGGCTCCCAGGCTGACAGCACCAAGAGCGGGCTGGGCAACGTCCGTTGCTTGCAGACTTGCTATGTTCTGATCACGGGTTGACTGATCAAAGCTGGGGCGGGGATAAACGAGTTCAGCTAGGCGACCTGCTTCACCGCCGGTGTTGGCCAGGTAAGCACGGTCAGCAGCGATGAAGGCGTTGAGGAACTGCGGAAACTGAATCGCCAGTTCTTTAAGCATGCCCGGGTACTGGGCACCTTGTCCGGGGAAGAGCATCGCCAACTTGCCAGCAACGTCACCCTTGGCAAAGAAGGTGCCGTCGGGAGTGCTCCAGGAATTCTGGTCGCGTTTGCTGCTTAACATGGCCAAAGCACTTTTCACCTGGGCGGCAAGCTTGGGGCTGTCCTTTTCCAGGACCATCACCAGTCGACAGGGCTGCTGTGCATCGAAACTGCTCCGGCTCTGATCGGCCAGCAGGCGCAGCTCATTCCAGGCTGCATCTGTCGGCAAGCTTTGTAGCGCCGATTCCAGACCGCTTTCATCAGCAGCACTGAATGCAACGATCTGTACGTCGCCTTGCCAGTCCGCAGCAGCTTTGGTTGATTGGTATTCCTCAAGCAGACAGTGGAAGTTGCTGCCGCCAAAACCGAGTGCGCTGACACCGGCCCGACGCGGATGATCGCCGCGAGGAATCCAGGGGCGGGTTTCCGTGTTGACATAAAATGGCGAGGTTGCCGAAGTCACAGTCTCCTGCGGCTTTTCGACCTTGATCGTTGGCGGCAAGGTCTTGTTGTAGAGCGCCATAGTCGCCTTGATCAGACCGGCAGAACCAGCGGCAGCCTTGGTATGACCGATCTGGGACTTGATCGAGCCGATCGCACACCAGGGAGAACTGGCTTCGCCGAAAACTGCCTTAAGAGCGGAGACCTCGACAGCATCACCGACCTTGGTACCGGTACCGTGGGCTTCGATCAGCTCAACAGTCTGTGGATCAACACCGCCCTGCTCGTAGGCACGACGCAAAGCTTTCTGCTGACCGATCGCGCTCGGCTCATAGATGGCACCGCCACGGCCATCACTTGACGCACCGATGCCCTTGACGACAGCATAAATCTTGTCGCCATCACGCTCGGCATCAGCCAGGCGTTTGATGACAACAATCCCCAGGCCTTCGCCCAGAGTGGTGCCGTCGGCGTTATCAGCAAACGGCTTGGCGTGACCGGAAGGTGACAGAGCTGGCGTCTTGCTGAAGCAGGTGTACATGAAGATGTCGTTGAATGTGTCGATCCCGCCTGTAACCACCATGTCGGACTTGCCCGCGGCCAATTCCAGAGCAGCCAGGTTGAGAGCGCTCAAGGAACTACCACACGCGGCGTCGACCACACAGTTGGTGCCACCAAAATCAAAATGCTTGCTGATCCGTCCGGCAACCACGTTACCGAGCAGACCGGGGAAGGAGTTCTCTTGCCAGGGAACATAAGAGTCACTAATGCGCTGCATGACATCTTCGGCAATCGCATCGGCGATACCGGCATCTTTCAGCGCTTCTTTCCAGCGGGGACGGCCAAGACGAGCACCGAGCGGTACGACCAGTTCCAGCGTTCCGGTCACACCGATAATAACGCTGACCCGGTCACGGTCAAATTCCTTTTCGGTGGTGTAGCCAGCATCCTGCAACGCCTGATCGACAGCGACCAAGCCGAGCAGTTGCGAGGTGTCAATCGCCTCCATCGCGTTGGGCAGCACACCGTATTCCATCGGATTGAAATCAACCGGCGAAAGGAAACCGCCGTATTTGGCATACACCTTGTCGGGCGTCTTTGGATCCGCATCAAAATAGTCATCGGAACGCCAATGCGTTTCGGGGACTTCAATGATTGCATCTGTACCATTTTTGATATTGGTCCAGAACGTTCCCTTATCTGCTGCCTGGGGGAAAAGGCAGCCGATACCGACAATAGCCAACGGCGTCGTTGCCGCCGCATGCTGGGTTTGTTCTCCGCTGTTTTTCTTCAACTGAGAAACTCCTTGATCTGTTCGATTTCCAGGGGGGCAGAAAGCTCTGTCTCATCATCGAGACAAACCCCTTGTAGTTTAAGTTGATTGGCCCTTATCAAGACGGCCGCACCAAAGAGAATATTCATAGCCACAGTGGCAATTTTACGTTGCTCAGGCACGTCCAGGACAGAGCCTTTAACCCACTCGTTAAAAGCGCCCATAGCCGGACCGCACCAGATTTGATAGTCAAGCTTCCGATCCGATTGACCGCGATTGGCCCAGACCGGTGATTGACCAAGGTACCAGCGAAACACCAGTGCCATTTTGTATTTTGGATCGCTCTCAGCCTTGGCCAGCTGGCGTGGATCGCGCTGAATGAAAAAGCTGCGCGTCTCTTCCCAGACCTGGTCAAGATTTTTGCGGAAAACTGTCTTTTCCAGCTTCTGCCGCTCATCGACGGGCAGATCTTCAATGCTGCCATGCGCCCGGTAGAGCTCGTAGAGCTTCGCCGCACGCATGGAGAACATGGTGCCGCGCTTGATCACCTGAACCTTGACTCCCATCTCGAACATATCGCCGGACGGAGCCATGGTGACATCGGCCTGTCGGGTTTCAGCAAGCATCTTGCGTACTTCGTCGCAGGTTCCCGACTCGACACAGGCCTGGTTAATCGTTCCCGTCACGAGGTAATCGACACCTAAAGCAAAAGCTGCGGCCGCGGCCGCTGGCGTGGCAATGCCACCACCAAGCCCAACCCGCAGAGGCTGTGCATAATTATACTCTTTTTGGCAGGCATTTCTCTGTGCCTTAATCGTCGGGAAGAGAGCCATGGCAGGGCGATTATCAGTATGCCCTCCTGAATCGGACTCTACTGTCACATCCTGAGCCATCGGAATCTCGGCAGCCAACAGTGCCTGATCAGCGGTGAGCTGTCCCGAATCAACGAGTTTCTGCAAAAAACGCTCCGGTGGTGGCTCAAAAAATCTCGCCGCCACTTCTTCACGAGAAATCTTTGCGATGATGCGATTCGGGGTGACGATACGCCCGGCAGCGTCACGATAAATACCGTGAGTGCGGTAGCGCACCAGGGCCGGGGTCAGGGCGAGAAACGCCGAGGCTTCTACCAGGTGGATTCCACGGCGCAGGTAGAGATCGACCAGAGTATTTTCCAGCTCTGGTTCGTTGGGACTATGAATCAGATTAAAACCGTAAGTACAGCCCGCTGCGCGACTTTCCAGCTGATCGATGGCAGCTTCGACCTCCTCAATCAGCAGACCGGCGGAGCCAAAGAAACCGAGCATACCGGCTTTGGCCAAAGCCACAACCATGGGCACCGAGCTGATGCCCTTGGCCATGGAACCACCCACGTAAGGGTAACGAATCGCATGATCGTGACAGAAGCTGGTATCGCCCAGACTTTCCAAAGGGCAGGCCAGAGCCATGCCATTAAAAATCTGTCCGGCAGAACTTTCCACAAGGGTGCCCGCTGTGCCGGTCATCACTTTTGTGTCACAGTCCTGCGCCAAAAGATAGAGTGGCTGCTTGATACGGCGCAAACCGGCAATCAACGCCGGCCCTGCCGCCACCTGTTCACCCGGTGAAAACACCCCCAAAGGGGTTGTTAATTTAGGTTGCGATGCTTGCAAAAAAAACTCCCTGAATCAGGACATCCAAACTGTCCATAATCTTTGTTGCCAACGTCTGACACAGTTGACTTTCCCAAGGCAACAATAACTTTTGCGCAGAAACTGACAATTATAGTTTTTTTTGCCTTCAGGAACAAGGGTTTATGGCAACAAAATAGCCATTTCATGCGGTTTAATGAGGAATTTAATGTTGAGGGCTCACTCATGGGCGGGCCCTGGGGCGGCCGTAAGTGGATATAGGGCCTTACCGCGCTGTCAGGAAAAGTTACCACCCACCCCCGCCGCCGCCACCTCCCCCGCCACCAGAGGAGCCACCGCCGCCGGAACCGGACGAAGAACCGGGAGCGGCAGATGATGTCCCAAGCGCCGAACCAAGCGAACCGCCCAGGGAGTTTGTGAAGCCACCCAGATCATGCACATTCCAGTTGTGACCGTGATACCAGACCGGCCGATATTGCTCCTCGCGCTCTTCAAGCCGTAGAAAGAGACCGGCAAATCGCTCCATCCACTGTTGCCCAACCCCAAGGGCCAGGGCGTAGGGGAGAAAGCGCTCAAAAAGCTCGGGCGTCTTCTCTGGTGGATTCCGGAAATTCATCTCTTCGCGCTCAGCCACGTCGAGAAACTGCCGGAAGCCTTCCAGCTCGTCGAGCAGGCGTCGTCCGGTCCGGGTCGGCGCCTTGAGCAGATGATGAAAGAGCAAATTGATGCCGATGGCAGAAAGAAGTATTGCCGGGATCGTCACTGACACCTGACTTCCCAGCAATCCGATGACGACAACCTCGGCACAGAAGAAAGGCGTGGCAAAGAGCGTAATAAAGAGAGCCCCTACTGTATCCAACGGTGAATTCACGCTGCGCCAGGCGAACCAGACCTTCTTGCCTAGTGAGAAGACGCCGAGCGTCCAGAAGGTCAGCCAGACCGAGAGAAAGAGGCCCGCCATTTTGAGCTCATTGTTTGGCAGCCCATAAATCACCCCAGCAAAGATCAACACGGAGATGATAATGCCAGGGGTCAGCCAGCTTCGGTTCCGCATAAAATAGAGAGCTTCACTGTTGCTGCGCAGGGCTGCTTCATGCGCCTTGAGTGCTTTGCTAATGGTAGCGTGCTTGCTTCGCTCAAGGGTGATGGTGACCCCATTCAAGTCGCGAAACAGATGTTTCAAAATCGCCTTTTCGCCAGCCGCCAAGTTTTCCGACGGATGACTGGTGCGAACCAGAGTGTACTCATCGCCAACCTCACGAATCTCGATCAAGCCCTTGACCGCCAGATTGACCAGAGCCGCCGCAAAGGTATTGTGATCATAGCCCATGCGCACCACAAACCGGGCGGTGCCAGGCGACAAGCCGGACGGTGGTTCATAGCGGGTGATAATGACACCGCCCTGCGGATCGCGCCCAACCATGACCCAGGCCAGCAGGTAATAGACCATCAGTACAGACAAACCGATCAGCAGAATCACCCAACTCTGATTATCGCGCAGCAGGTAGTTGACCTCCTCCCGCCGGGTCGGCTCGTGCACGTAACCCTTGGGCCATGAAACCACAATCGTCAATCCCTCGCCCTTATTGAAAGCTCGCGTCGTCGCAAAACGCACAGTGCCATCATAGTCTACGCTGGTGCGATAATCTTGACCCGTCGCCCCAAGCTGGCCCGTGTAAGCTTCCGGCTTAAGCTGTTCTGCGCGAAGCCCCTCGGGAAGTGTCACCTGCACGGTAACTTTCTCGATCGGAAAGCTCCAGTGATTACCGGTGACATTCCAGTAAAGCTCGTCGTGATCATCAAAGAAACCGAGTTGCCGGTTGGTACGATACGTAATCGCGTAGCTGTAATCGCCACTCTCCAGAGAGACATTCTTGTCCCCCAGGTAGACGCGTACGCCATTACCCTCGGACTCGGAGTGCCAGGGTTCGGAGTGACCGTCACGGGTCGCTTCAATCATCTCAAAACCGACCCGGTAACGATTGCCGAAACGATCCTTGTAATCGGTGGGAAAGTCGCGGTAGATGCCGCGCTTGATCTCCTTTTGTTCTGAACGCACGCGAATTGTTTCAGTCACCTGCATCGAGCTGTCGGCAGAAATTTCGATATCGCTGTGGTAACTCAGGATGCGTTCTTCAGCGTGAACTGGCAGGACGATCACACTGAGCAGCAGAAACAGACCGGGAAAGAAGCACCTGATGACATTATGCCGTCGCAAGAAACCAAAGACTTGCCACAAGGGCCCAAAGAGACAAAAGGGGACAATTGAACTTATTATTCTTGGCGACTTGATGTCTTGATGGCCAAAGTTCAGCTTTCGCGAAACCATCATGACAAGATCTCCGGTGACTCTTTTTCTGCCTCATCATCGAGCTGAAAAAAGGGTTGTGGAATATAGCGAAAAAATCGTGCAATGACCAAGTCGGGGAAAGAATCGATCCGGGTGTTCAGGTTGCGCACAGAACCATTGTAGAAACGACGCGCGTACTGGATATGGTTTTCCACTTCGGTCAGTTCGCTCTGCAGCTGCAGAAAATTCTGGTCAGCTTTGAGCTCCGGGTAGGATTCAACAAGGGCCAGCAGGCTTCTCAGACCGCCGCCGATCTGACTTTCCAGAGCACCCTTTTCACCAACATCACGCACCTGCCCCGTCCTGCTGCGCAGCGCAATCAAAGTCGTCAAGGTCGACTCCTCGTAGCGAGCATACTGCTCGACCGCCGCGACTAGCTTCGGGATCAGGTCGTAACGCCGCTTAAGCTGCACATCGATATCGCTCCAGGCTGTCAAGACTCGTTGACGATCACGCACCAGTCGGTTGTAGATGAAAACGCCGAAGGCAGCAATTGCAACAGAAAAAAACAGGGCGATGGTCACAGCATTATCCTTTTGCATAAAGGTGGCGCAGGCAGCAATTCCATTTTGATTTTATGACGACCTCTTTGCGGTTGCAAGTCTCTCCTGTCGGATATTTTAATCCTGCCAAGTAAACCCTTTCGCACGTCATTCGTCTTAACAGACAAAAGCAAAGCAAGCCGCATCCAAGCGAAAGGAGAAAACCATGAAAAAAGTAATCCCGATCACACTGACCTTCCTCTTGATCCTCTTTACCAGCACAGCCATGGCAGACAGAGGTTATGACCGTGGGGGCCAACGCTATAACACATCACAAGGCAACCGGATTGAAAGACATTTGGACAACCAGGGAGACCGCATTGAACGGCGCTTCGAGCACAAAGCTGAACGCGCCGCAGAACAAGGCAAGTATCGCAAGGCCAGTCATTTTCAGAAAAAAGGCAAACAGATCAATCGCCACATGGATCGTAAGGGCGAGCAGATCCATGCCCGTTTCGACCGCCGCGAACACTACCGCCATGAGCGTCCCCGTCACAATCGACCGTCACAACGCGTTGTATACCCGACCCGCGCTTACAGCCACAACATCTACGTCAACCTGAGAATTCAGCAACCCGGGTTATTGTTTGGTTGGGGTTGGTATCATTAGTCAGGCTGCGCAGATAAAGTGTAACGAGGCGAAAAGAGGGGAGACTTCTAGCAGACCAAATCTTAAATTCGGTGACAGTATGCTCTTTTCAGACCAGAGCACATAGAAGAGTATACTGTCACCATAGTATTGCCATTATCAGGCTTGGCTGTTACCTCGGTCAGGACTATAATGGCTTATTTAATCTTAAAATTTTACGAGGTGCTCAATGCTACGTTGGATATTCCTGCTTTCGTTACTACTGTTACAGACCGCCTGCGACTCTCCTGCTGACAAAGACCGGCCGACTGCAACAGTGCTGAGTTCGGTTGAGCAAACTCAGGAGAAAGAAGTGACAGAAGCCCCTGTCTTTGAGCCGCTCATTGCCATGGATCTACTCAACGAACCGACCCCGGTCTATCGTTTTGAAACCACAGCAGAAGCGCTTTCAATCTGGAGGCCGGCAGGTAAGCGCCCTACGCTCTTACTCCTTTCGAACAACCCGCACCTGACCCCGGTTCCGGAAGAGTTCCACAAGAAGACAGCGATTCTGATCAACAACGCCAACGCTAAGAACCTCGCTTTGGCAACAACTGACCGCAACCCGGCGCCTCTGATTCTCCCAGGGATGGCGATTGACGCCGCACTTCGTAGTGGCTGGATCAAAGAATTAGCGTGGGCTCTCCCTTTGCGTGATCCTGCACAAGAAGTAAACCTGGAGAAGTTCACAGAGCAACTTTCTCAGTCCCGGATTGCTAATGAAGAAGAAGTCGCTTCCATGGCGATCACCGAGCGGACCTTTCATGGCTCTTTGCGTAACACCGCTTTCAGAGCATCAGCGCTGCCATTGCTGCAAGGGCTAGCGCAACCCGTTATCGTGCACATCGACCTCAGCTACTTCCAGCCGCTCTACAAAAACGAAATTTCAACGCCACTGCTCGACATCGTTTTCAACACTCTGGCAACTTTGAAGAAGATGCATCTGCAAACGCTGGCGGTTACATTTTCCTACGGTCATCTTGACAGTCAAATAGCCCTAGATGTCCGTTTTCTTGGAGAGATCATTGCTTATCTCATTGAAGATCCAGCGCGACTTGACCAGCCCATTCCTACCAATTGGCAACGCCAGCGCGATTCTATGTATCTGAGTAATTTTTTCAAAAAGGAAGAGATTCGTGAGCTTTTTCTCGCTCAAGAAAAAGAGGCTCCAAACGAGGCATGGATCAAGTTCAATCTTTACCGCTCAGCAGCAGAGCATAAAGAAGGGACGAAGGCACTCGACTACTTGGCCGAAGCCGTTGCACTCGACCCTCTTTACGCCCTTGAATATTCAGAACTAAGCAACATGGCTTACGAGAAACAACGTCCTGACGAAGCATTACGCATGCTCAAACTGGCATCCGAAGCCTTCCCGCAAGACCCCTTTATCAAATTGCAAATCGCGCAATTGGCAAACGAGTTGGGCGAACGGGAATATGCATTGGAGATGCTCAACAAGCTTCGCAACCTGGAGTGGTCCGAGACTTACTACCCAAAATTGCCTCAATACCTGGCTGATCTCACGGGCTTTGTTCAGAGCGGTGAGACATCTACACGGTCTCAGAGGGCAGAGGGTGAAACTATCGAAGAACCACAAAAATCAATTACTCCTGCCGTTGACCAATCTAGACAAAGAGTCATGCACACTAAGTAACTTAGTTGACACAAACAAAAAGGGTCGGGGTAATTTCCCCGGCCCCTTTTGTTTCTCTAGCTTCTTACCGACAATCACGCAGTAAGGGTCAAGTAATGGGGTCGCAAGCAATGGAGTCTTGAATCTTGAGTTTATTCAAGATTCAACGGGTTGTTGCCCAAACTAAGTTTCAGCTCATACAGAAACAACAATCAGCGGCCATCTCTGTGTAAAAGATGTAACCGCACTACAGCGGAATTGGATCGATAGAGCCTCAAGCATTGTTATTGTTCGTCTATTGCTCTTT
>JAGXHM010000095.1 GCA_024636155.1 Deltaproteobacteria bacterium | reverse complement strand
CTTTGTGTGTATCTAGTCCGACGTATTTGCTAAACTCATACATGACCTGTCCTCCTCGATTATGGCTCTGTTCTAAGGGTGTCCAACCTCAAGAATAACCCACGTCTTCGAGGTTGGACAGGTCAATACATGATGTCTAGAAACGCAGCTCAGTCCCGAAAAAGTCCGATTTTAAACAACCGACAGGATAAACTTTGAAACCTCAACCTCTGGCCTCTGAAACCGAACCTCCGTCTAAACATTTTTTCGATGTTTTCCGCTATAGTCGTCGCGCTCTGCAACTGGTCTGGTCGACCAGTCGCAGGCTTGCCCTGATTTTTGCCGTATTGACGTTGGTTGCCGGGGTGTTGCCCGCATCCGTCGCCTGGATCGGCCAGTTGATCGTGGATGGAGTCGTTACAGCGATGGGGCAGCACCAGCAGATTGGTAGCGCCGATACCACTTTCGTGCTGCTGTTTGTCGCCGCGGAGGCGGGTGTTGTTGCATTGATTGCTGGCACGCAACGAGGTATTGCGACGTGTCAGGCGCTGTTGCGGGCACTGATGGGGCAGCGCATCAACCTGATGATCCTGGAGAAAGCCCTCACCCTCGAACTGGCTCACTTCGAAGATTCAGAATTTTACGACAAGCTGACCCGCGCCCGGCGTGAGGCTTCGACCCGTCCACTGAGCCTGGTCATACGAACTTTCGGCCTGGTGCAGAATGGTATTTCGTTGGTCAGTTACGCCATATTGCTTGTGCAGTTCTCTCCATGGACAGTGCTGATCCTGGTTGCCGGTGGTATTCCGGAGTTTTTGGCCGAGGCGAAGTTTTCCGGTGACAAGTTTCGTCTTTTCCGCTGGCGTTCGCCTGAGACGCGCATGCAGATGTATCTGGAGACTGTGCTGGCCCGCGAGGACTACGCCAAAGAGGTGAAGCTGTTCCGTTTGGGTCCGAAGCTGCTGCAACGGTATCGGGAGATCTTTGCCAAACTGTTTGCCGAGGATCGTAAGCTGACTCTACGCCGTGACAGCTGGGGTTTCGTGCTTGGCTTGCTCGGCACCACGGCTTTTTACGGTGCCTATGCCTGGATTGCCCTTGCGGCCATCCGGGGAACCATCAGCCTTGGCCAAATGACCATGTACCTGATGCTCTTTAAACAGGGGCAGTCTGCGGTTTCAGCCAGCCTCTCGTCTATTAGTGGCATGTACGAAGACAACCTCTACCTCTCAAACCTGTACGAATATCTGGAGCAACCAGTGCCGCCTGTGCAAGGGCAGTTGCGGCATGGGCCGCAACCGGGAGACGGAGTGCGTTTCGAACAGGTCAACTTTTCCTATCCAGACAGTGAAGAATTGGCACTGCAACAGGTCAATTTACATCTCAAACCGGGAGACAGCCTGGCGTTGGTTGGTGAGAATGGCTCTGGTAAAACGACCCTGATCAAACTGCTGACTCGTCTCTATCAACCCAACGCGGGGCGCATTCTGCTCGATGGTCTCGATTTGCAGCAGTGGGATGCGGACTCCCTGCGTCAGAGAATTGGTGTCATCTTTCAGGATTTCGGCCGTTACCAGTTTCTGGTTGGAGAAAATATCGGCGCCGGCGACATGGGCCACTTCGAGGATCGTCAACGTTGGCAGAAGGCGGCCGAGAAGGGGATGGCCAAAGAGTTCATCGACAAGCTACCGCAGCAATACGACACCCAGCTTGGTAAATGGTTCAAGGGTGGACGCGAGCTTTCCGGTGGCCAATGGCAGAAGATCGCACTGGCCCGCGCCTTTATGCGCACTGAGGCCGACTTGCTGGTCCTCGACGAACCGACCGCCACTATGGATGCCGCTGCCGAGTCGTCTATCTTCCAGCACTTCCGTGACTTGAGCCGCGGTAAGATGACGATCCTGATCTCACATCGCTTTTCCACCGTCCGCATGGCCGATCATATCATCGTCATAAACAAGGGACGCATCGTTGAACAGGGAAGCCACGAACAGTTGATGAAGCTGGGGGGGCAGTATGCCTATCTTTTCTCATTGCAAGCGGAAGGTTATCGATAAGAACCGTTTACTGTGACGGCGAAGCTGCATATTCCGATGAAGTCCGCCGGACATCCTTAGCTCAGGCCCACCACCAATCCTTACGGCAATTTACAAAAAAAAGCCTCACAGTCAGGAGGGTGACTGTGAGGCAAAGTGTATATGGGTTTTTCTTAGGAGGTAGAAGCATGAAGAATCATCTTCTGTGCGTTATATGTTACCGATTTTGTCAGACATGTCAAGATAAAATATGCTCAGGTAAAAGGCCACTAAGGGATTAACGCCATATGACCTCGGTTTTGATAATTAAAGGGCCTGAAATTGCTAAATATTTTCAACCCGGGATTCTTTGACAAAAAACTTTTTCTGTAGCCAGAAAGAAACGTGGACCAGGCCGATCAACGCTGGCACTTCAACCAGCGGACCAATCACTGCCGTAAAGGCGACTGCTGAATCAAGCCCAAAAACCGCAACTGACACGGCAATAGCCAGCTCGAAATTATTTCCAGAAGCGGTAAAGGCAATGGACGCAGTCTTGGAATAATCGGCACCGACCTTGATCCCCATCCAGAAGCTGACCAGGAACATGATGACAAAATAAATCAGCAGCGGAATAGCGATGCGCACCACATCGAGAGGGATCGAGACAATCAGCTCTCCTTTGAGGCTGAACATGACAACGATCGTAAAGAGCAATGCGATCAAGGTGATTGGACTGATTTTAGGGATGAATTTTTTTTCGTACCAGTCGCGCCCTCTGCTATTCACCAGGACAAATCGGGTGATCATGCCGGCAACAAAGGGGATACCAAGATAGATGGCGACACTTTCGGCGATTTGGCCGATAGAGACCTCAACGACCGCGCCCTGCAGGCCGAAGAGCGGCGGTAGCACGGTGACGAAGAACCAGGCGTAAACTGAGTAAAAGAGCACTTGAAAAACTGAGTTGAAGGCGACCAGACCGGCGCAGTATTCGGTGTTTCCTTCGGCCAGTTCGTTCCAGACGATGACCATGGCGATACAACGGGCCAAACCGATCATGATCAGACCGACCATATATTCTGGATAGCCGTTTAGAAAAACAATGGCAAGAAAGAACATCAGAATCGGACCGATGACCCAGTTTTGAAGCAAGGAGACGCCGAGAATTCTTTTGTTTTGAAAAACCTCCCCCAACTCTTCGTAGCGTACTTTAGCCAGAGGTGGGTACATCATCAAAATCAAGCCGATTGCAATCGGGACATTGGTGGTCCCGACAGAGAAGGCATTGACGACGCCCTTGACACCAGGAGCCAGCCAACCAATGCCAACGCCGATGAACATGGCGAGGAAGATCCACAGAGTCAGATATCGGTCGAGAAAAGAAAGCTTTTTTGTCAACCTGTGTTCCATGTCATCCTCCTGCAAATCAAAGGTTATGCAACCTTGACGATCCTGCCGCGCGGAAGCCAGAGCGAGATCATTGCGGCCATTATGACGAAAACAGCAGATACCCAGAGACAAGCCACCAAACCACCAAACTGAAAGACTAGCCCTGAGAGTAATGTTCCAATCAGGCGCCCCATAGCATTGGCCATGTAATAGAAACCCACATTCAATGCCACTTGGTCGCTTTCGGTATAAGCCAGTATCAGGTAGCTATGAACCGAGGAGTTGATCGCGAAGATCAATCCGAATAGGGCCAGCCCACTGACAACGGTGACCCACGGAGAAAGCTCAAGACTGACTCCAATGGCGATCAGAGCGGTCAAAAAGGCTAGGGCGAAAGCTCCCAAGGCTGCTGTGCCGCCACGTGGCGTGCCCCCGGCAAGGCTCCGGTTGAGGAGTTTCGGTGCCAGAGCCTGAACACCGCCATAACCGATCACCCACAGAGCCAGAAAGCCGCTTACCTCGGCATGGCTCCAGCCAAGGCTAGCAGAGAGAAAAACCGGAAGTCCGACCACGAACCAGATATCACGTGAACCAAACAGGAACATTCTTGCCGCAGATAGCAGGTTGATCTCTCTACTCTTCGACAGTATTTGGGAAAACTTGACCTTGACCTTTGCTCTGCCAATATCACCGGGCAAGGCAATCACAGCAGCCAGCAGAACAGCGGCCAGCCCCACCGCCATGGCAACCAATGATCCCTTGAAGCCCATTCCGGTCAACAAAACGCCACCAAGAAAGAATCCAACACCTTTCAGGGCGTTCTTCGAACCGGTCAGGATTGCCACCCATTTGAAAAGCATTCCTTCCGTCTCTTGCGGAATCAGAACCTTAATGGCGCTTTTTGAACTCATTTTGGTCAGGTCTTTGGCAATTCCGGAAAGCGCTTGAGCGCCCATGACATACGCCACCGAAACAGCCACCGGCCAAGTCGGGTTGAGCAGGGCCAGCACCAAAAGCGCAATCACCTGCAAAGCCAATCCAGCAAACAAGGTGATTTTTAAACCCATGTGAGAGCCGATCCAACCGCCCACCAAATTGGTTACTACACCGAAAAGCTCGTAAAGCAGAAACAGGAAGGCAATCTGCACTGCGGAATAGCCCAGGTCATGAAAGTGCAGCAGCACGAGCATGCGCAGGGCACCGTCGGTAAGGGTGAAACCCCAGTAAGCTGCGGTGACAAGAGTATAGTTGCGAAGATTGGTCATATTACAAACTATCCGCCACCTTATGACAGAGTTCCATCATCCGATTCGCGTAGCCCATTTCGTTGTCGTACCAGACAAAAACCTTGAGCTGGGTGCCATTGACCACCATGGTACTTTGTGCATCGACGATGGCAGAACGGGGGTCTCCCTTAAAGTCGATGGAAACCAGCGGGCGTTCTTCAATCCCGAGAATCCCATTCAGGTAGGATTCGGCCGCCTCATGAAACAACAGATTGACCTCTTCAGCCGTAACTTCACGCTTCATTTCAAAGACTGCATCAGTCAGTGAGCCAGTCAAGAGCGGCACCCGGATCGCGTGGCCATTGAGTTTCCCTTTCAGTTCCGGATAGATCCGGGTAATTGCTGTGGCGCTGCCTGTTGTTGTCGGGATTAATGACATGCTCGCAGCACGTGCGCGGCGTAGATCCTTGTGAGGCGCATCGACTACAACCTGGGTGTTGGTCGCATCGTGAATCGTGGTAATCACACCATGTTCGATGCCAATCTTTTCGTGCAATACCTTGACCACAGGTGCCAGGCAGTTGGTCGTGCAGGAGGCAGCAGTCAACAGATGGTGGTGCTGTGGGTCATAGAGGTCGTCGTTAACTCCCATGACGATATTCAGCGCCCCTTGTTTGACCGGAGCGGCGACTACAACCTTCTTTACACCGCGGTCAAAATAAGGTTGTAGCTGTTTGACCGTGCGAAATTTACCGGAGGATTCAATTACTATATCGACTCCGAGTTCGTCCCACGGGACCAACCCTGGCAGCGACTCCTCACTGAAACTGATCGAATGTCCATCGATGACAATGCCCTTATCACCCCAGCCGATCTCTCGATCCCAGCGACCGTGGACAGAATCAAATTCCAAAAGATGGGCGGCACATTCAACACCACCCTTGACTTCATTGACATGAACAATATCGAATTCTGGCCAGTCCCAAGCAGCCCGGAGGGCCAGACGCCCCATACGTCCAAAACCGTTGATGCCTACTTGAATACTCATGTGAAATACTCCTATTGGTACGCTAGTTGTAAAACGCTGCGTAGCACACAACCATTGTCGCGTATCCGCATAAACAGATTCTTCTCAACCAAAAAAATCAGCAGGCCTGGTGACCCTGCTCCTTTTGAAAATTACGCAGTTTTTTTAAAGCAACGGTGTGTGCTGATTTTTTGGCAAGATGATTTGTCAGCAGGGGGATTATTTCGTTAACCAGGAGGTGTTCGTTATTATTGAGGCGGTAATACATCCAAACACCCTGACGCCGGTCCAGCACCCATCCACTGTTGCGCAGGTAAGCCAGATGCCGTGAGATCGTTGACTGCGGCAGTTCGAGAGCAGCCATTATCTCACAGACACACAATTCGACATCCAGCAGTAATGCCAGAATGCGCAATCTGGTATCGTCAGCGAGGGCTTTGAAAATTTTAGCTTCTTGTTGCATAAAAATAACCATATCCGCTAAAGCGGATATGGTCAAAAGGTTTTATGCCAAGCAGTAAGTAAACCAGTCTGTCAAAACTAGAAAATTAGTGAACACATGATGATCAAAGGACCGCTTTCTGATAGGTGGTCATTTGAGTTCAGAGATAGCCTCCATGAAATAAAGTGCCGAATCACCACGTAGGTTCTCTGCCAGCCCGATTAATCCATCAGTCCGATAGCGAGCCGGAATCCCTTTTGAATGCAGGTAGCTCATGGCGAGAATTGCGCGGTCCCTGTGTGGACAGACCGTTACGATAAATTTGTCGCTGGCCATACCAACTTTTGGGGTTCTGCGAAAAAGTTCTTTACCTTGTGCGTCGTAAAAAATCTGCGTCGGGATCATTTGTACCCCGTACTTCTGGGCTTCTTCCGGCTTTTCCCAGGCATCGACAAACATCACGTCCATCCGCCCGGTATACTCCCCTTTAAGCTCTTCGAGTATCGGTGCCATCAATTTGCAGGGAATGCAATTGTCAGCACCGACATCGACCAGACGTGGGAGTTGTTCAGCCAGGCATGTGCTGGCTGCGAACAATAAACAAACACCGAGAATAAGACTCTTTGTTTTCGAGGTTTTTAGCACAAGTCCTCCTTATCTATTCAAAGTTGACAGGACGAATCAACTTCATGATCTGATCCGGTTTGAGCAGCTTTCCTTGAGAAACTAGCTGACCATTGATGGCCAGCCCTGGAGTTGTCATGCAACCAAACTTCATGATGTCGTTGAGATCGGTCACCTTCTCAAGTTCCACGTCCTCACCGAGGAGCATGGCCGCTTCTTTAGCGTTAGCCATCAGATCGTTGCATTTGGAACAGCCGGTACCGAGTATTTGTATTTTTTTCATCAGCCTTCTCCTTGTTTTTTTGATGTGTGTAGTAAGTTAATTGGGGACAAATCCATAGAGCAGACCGGAAAATGTTGCCATAACGATTACCAGCAGGACAAAAACCACTGTCTTCTTGGTGCCCATTACCGAGCGGATCACCAACATGTTCGGCAGGCTCAAGGCCGGACCCGCTAATAACAGGGCTAGCGCCGGGCCTTTCCCCATCCCGGCACCGATCAAGCCTTGCAGGATTGGCACCTCGGTCAGAGTCGCAAAGTACATAAAGGCCCCGACCACCGAGGCAAACAGGTTCGCCCACAGTGAGTTGCCTCCAACCAGGCCAGCGATCCAGCCAGAAGGGATCAACCCCTCCTGTTCGGGACGACCAAGCAGGGCTCCGGCGATTAATACTCCCCAAAAGAGCAGAGGCAGAATTTTCTTGGCGAAGTCCCAACTGGTATTAAACCATTCCTGCAATTCACCATCATTCTCTTTTGACGTTGCTGTCAAGATAGATAAACCAATTGTCGCTGCAACAAAAGCAAATGCGGGATGCTCTGGCAATAAGAATGCGAGGACCGTTGCGGGTATTATAGTCATTAACATGTGCCATTTATTAACATTGAACCAAGCCACGAGGATCGCCGCCAGCGCCAGGGAGAAGAGGCCAGTGATAATCCACTTGGCCGAATAGATCGCTTGCCAGAGACCGGTTGGATCTGTGGTCTTACCCCAATTGGCAAAAACCAGGATGCCAACCATGCTGGCAAAGAAGAGGGCATTCTGCCAAAGCGGGCGAACCACGTCCGGTTCCGGCATGGCAGCAGCTGCATCGAGCTTGGCCAGCTCTTCTTTGCGGAAGAAAAAGTGCATGAGCATGCCGATGACAATTGAAAAACTCACAGCACCGACCGCTCGAGCAATTCCCATCTGTGGGCCAAGGACCGCAGCCGTCAGAACGATGGCAAGAATATTGATGGCCGGACCTGAATAGAGAAAAGCACTGGCAGGTCCAAGTCCGGCTCCCATGCGATAGATGCCAGCAAAGAGTGGCAAGATGGTACAGGAGCAGACAGCCAGAATACTGCCAGATACCGAGGCCACTCCGTAGGCTACGACCTTATTCGCTTTCGGGCCGAGATATTTCATGACAGCGGCCTGACTGACGAATACTCCTACTGCACCGGCGATAAAGAATGCTGGAACCAGGCAGAGCAGGACATGCTCCTGCGCATACCATTTGACAAGATGCAGAGACTCCCACAAGGCATTCTCAAACCTCTGAGACTGTTGCAACCAGTCAACGGGGAGGTAATAGCAGGCGGCGAAGACCGCAATGATCGTCGCGAGAGGCTTCCATTCAGTTTTCCAGTTCATACACTTCTCTCAAGCGTTTTTCTGTTTGGCCTAATTGCCAAGCAGAAGTGTAAAAAAATTATTTGCTGACCACCTCAAGAAGGGCGGCGTGTTCACGGGAGTTAGACTCCAGTACGGATTCAACGCAGCCAAAAAAGTTCAGGATACATGGTACCCGCAGGCTATAAAAAACCTGGTTGCCGCGCTTGTCATCACTGACAATACCCGCCTGTCTGAGTACGGAGAGATGTTTGGAAACGGTTGAAACATCAGCTCCAATCTGGTCAGTCAGGTCGCAGACGCAGCGTTCTCCTTTCTCCAGTTCTTCGATGATGAACAATCGGGTCGGGTGGGCCATGGCCTTGAGCACTTTGGCTCGAGCGTTCAGCAGTGTTTTTCGTTCCTGGTACATATGTTCCTCCTGATTCGTTTGGCAATATAGCCAAATAGGCAAATATGTGCAAGCATATTTTTTGCGCTAACTGACAAATGATAATTTACCACCTGTTTCCAAACTAAGCAGTCAGCTTTCGATCACCATGACTGACGAATTTCAGATGAAAACAGCTCCCCGGTTTAGTCAAGAATATGCAGTAAAGCTTTTCTGCATTAACTCAGAGAATGCCTGGGCTGCCAGCGAGGTCGTGCGACGACTCCTCGTGACTAACCAGAACTGCCGTTTCACAGCGAAACCAGCCACAGGCACCTTGACTAACTCCCCCCGCTTTAACTCTTGCTGGATCGAGATTTCAGAGAGAAATGCCATATTGAATCCGCTGAGTACGGCCTGGCGAACGGCTTCATTACTGCCGAGTCGCGCGGCGATCTGTAGCCGGTTCGGATCGAAGCCCGCGTGTCGCAAGGCCTTTTGCAGGGCCTGGCCGCTACCCGAGCCTTTTTCTCTCACAATCAAAGGATTCTCAGCCAGGTCGTCGAGGATAATCGTCGAGCACCGACTCCAGGGGTGTTGAGAACTGACAGCCAAAACCAGCAGATCGCTGGCGAACGGCAGGTATTCGAGTCGCCGGTCGTCATTACGGCTGCCGACCACTGCCAGTTCTACGGTGTCGGCCAGCAAGCTGTTTAGCATCTCTCTGCTGTCGCCGGTCTGCATTGTGAGTGCTATCCCTGGGTGCTCGGCAGCCAAATACGGCAAAATTATCGGGATCAGGTAGTTGGCTGGGATATTGCTCGCACCGACGGTTAGGTTGACCTGTTGCAACCCGCGGAATCCAGACATTGCCTGTTGCAGAGTGACACAATCCGCCAGCACCTTGTGGGCGTGCTGCAGGAATAGTTTGCCGGCATCGGTCATCACAACTCCTTGGCCAGTACGATCGAGAAGTTGGAGCTCCACTTCACTCTCAAGAGCGGCGATATGCTGGCTTACAGTCGACTGAGTGAGGGAAGCTGCCTCGGCACCGCGCGAAAAACTTCCTGCCTCGACAACGGCAACGAACAGCTCTAGTTGACGCAAATTCACAATGCACCTCTATCGTTATTATCAATAATCGTTATCGTTTTTATCGAAATTATCAATTTGACCAGATGCTGTCAATAGATGACAATGCGAACCGCATGTTTACATTCATTTTATTTACAGGAGCAACTGACCATGAAGAAACTTATGCTGACCCTTGTCGCTATAAATTTGCTGTTTGCCATACCCTCATGGGCTGAGAACCGTGCAGGATTAGTCACCATGGAGTTTGACCTGAGCGGCCAACCAGCCGCTGAAGTCGTTAAACTCTGGATTCCCTATCCGGTCTCCAACCAGGACCAGTTGATCACGAAAATCAGGCTTGTCGGTGATTACACAGAATCGGGAGTTTACACTGTGCCCGCCAACGGTACGCCGCTGCTCTATGCCGAATGGCCGCAGGGCAGCAAAAGCCGCAAGTTGACTCTCGCTTTTGAGGTGGCACGCGACGAGCTGCGCCGTGGCGATTTCCCGGCTCAGGAGCCAGCCTGGAATCCGGCTGATTATGCCGAGTATCTGGCACCTACCAGTATCGGGCCGACCGATGGGGCCGTTAAAGAACTAGCTGACAAACTCGTCGCTGGTAAGTCGACCGTACTGGAACGCACCAAGGCGATCTACGACTGGACGGTAAAGAACATGTACCGCGACCCTGAGACCCGTGGCTGTGGCAAGGGCGATGTCTGCTACCTGCTGATCAGGCCGGGAGGCAAGTGCACCGATATCTCTTCAGTCTTTGTTGCTCTCTGCCGTGCGGCTGGAGTGCCGGCACGCGAGGTCTTCGGCCTGCGTCTTGGCAAACAAGCCGAACAAGACATTACGACCTGGCAGCACTGCTGGGCCGAGTTCTTCCTTCCCGGTTTCGGCTGGGTGCCAGCAGATCCGGCCGATGTACTCAAGGCGATTTTGGTCGACAAGCTCAAGCTCGACAGCTCGCGTATTGTGGAGTTACGCGATTATTTCTGGGGTGGCATCGATGCTTACCGTTTCCAATTAGCGAGCGGTCGCGACCTGGTGCTCAACCCCTCACAGGCGGGTGAACCTCTCAACACTTTCGGCTACCCCTATGCCGAGGTTGGTGGCAAGCCTCTGGATTTCTATGATCCCCAAAGCTTCATCTATCAATTCCACTTCAAAGAGTTGTAAAAAAAACGAGGACACACGTTTTGTGTGTCCTCGTTTTAGTCGGTTCAAAGTGCTGAGCATTTCTACAATATTTTTTGTTTTCTCCCCCGATTAAGCCTTCTCGCTCATTGGCATCGAACTGAGCAATGGTAGTAGCTGGGCGAGGTCGAGGCCGCTCTCTTTGACGATGCCGAGAAATACAGGCAGTAGCTGCATGAGAAAAGTTTTGTCCTCCATGGCGTCTTTTGCCAAGCCGGGGAGAGTCTCTATGATGAAAGATTTTTTTTCTTCGAGTGACAACGCCATCACGGCGTCAGTCATTTCCTGTTGAGTCATGCTTTGTCCCTTTTTGTTCGTTGAAGTTATTTCCCGCAGCACTTTTTGTACTTTTGACCGCTACCGCAACCGCATGGATCGTTACGGCCGACCTTGTTAGCAATCACCGGCTTTGGTTTGATCATCGTTCCCTCGGTGAATAGCCAGCGTCCTCTTTTGCGCTTGAACTTGCCGCGCTCGTGATGGCTGCGCAAACCTTCTTTGTCACGAAAACGGGCGACAAATGTCACTTCGCCTTCCTCATCCTTCAGTCCCCCTTGGGCGGTCTCAACAATTTCGAGACCATGCCATTCGGAATTCTCAGCCCACACTTTGGTCCCCTCGTGGTCGTAATCTTTGCGATGGTCAGGGTGGGTGCTCTCGAAGAGAAAATCAACCTCGACCTTTACATGGGCCGCATAGCGCGCCCGCATCAGTTGCTCAGCTGTGTCGGCTGATTTCTTTCCGGTGATGATCGGTTCGCAACAGGCGACGTAGTCGCTACCGCTTCCGCATGGACAGCTATTCATGGATCTATCTCCTTCTTGGTCTGCAGGGCGGATTAAAAGTCTGCCGAAGTTTAGTCATCCAGAGGCATAGAGTCAAGGCCGTCTAACGTGTGACGGTTTATAAAATATCACTTCTGTTCAGGGCCGAACGGCTGTAACCGAATGATTAATTGTGGTAGCAGGGTCAAGGCGGCCACCAGAGCAATAACCATTGCCAGCCCGGTGAGTAAGCCGAAGTAGATGCTCGGAATAAAGTTGGAAAGAATCAGAATCGAGAAACCGATAATAATGGTTATCGAAGTGTAATACATGGCGTAACCGATGCTGGCGTGGCAGCGATGCATCGCTGCGAGATAATTCCCGTCAACGGCAAACTCCCGTTCGAAACGATGAATGTAATGGATGGTGTCGTCAACGGCGATGCCGACACTGATGGCCGCGATGGTGATGGTCATCATATCGAGAGGGATACCTGTCCAGCCCATAAAGCCCAGCACGGTACCTACTGACAGGAGGTTGGGAAAGATGGCTATGAGTGCGACCTTGAGTGAGCGGAAGAGGACCAGGAACATCAGTATCAGAGCAGCGACCACCGCTCCCAGAGTCTGGATCTGGGAAGAGAAGAGGCTCTGCAGCATGTTGTTGTACAAGAGCAGCAGCCCGGCAAGGCGTACGCGGCCCGGCTCAAAGCCAAGTTTCTCTGTCATGTCTCTCTGGATAGTCTGCAACAGTTCGTTGCGTCTCAAGTTCTTCTCCGAATCCCGAACGCGCACAGCAAAGCGCACCTGGCTATACTCCACAGAAACGTAGGGACTCAGGATAATCCGGCGGTAGATTTCGGGCAGTTCATTATAGATCAGAGCCAGTTCGAAGTTGTCGAGATCCTCACCCTCGTTGAGTCGGCGGCCGACTTTGAGCATGGTTCCCAGAGAGAGGACCTTACCCGTTTCCGGCAAGGAATCGAGATAGTCGTGAACGACTTCGACGCGTTCCATTCTTTGCGCGGTAAACCAGTATTGGGCAGCACCTTTCTCAGCCTCAAACTCTGCATCAAGTTCATCTAAAAGCCCCCCCAGCTCTTCGCCAGAAACTTCTTCCAGGGGAGTCTCTTCCATTTCGAAATCGACCAGTACATCAAGGGGCGTCGTCCCTCCCAGTTGCTCGTCAATCACCTTCATCCCCTGGTAAAGCTCCGTTGACTTCCTGAAGTAATCGATAAAGCTGTTTTCCACCATCAATCGGGAGGCACCGACGGCACCTCCAATTAAAAGCAGAGAGCTTAGTACCAGGATCATTCTTCCGCGTTTCTCGGTAAATTGGGCCAGAACGCCGGTAATGGATGAGCTGATCACGCAGATGGTGGGCACTCGTTTGGGCATCAGCACCAACAGCGCTGGGAAGAGCAGGAAGGTCAACAGAAGCGACACGGTGATACCCGCACTCATCATCCAGCCGAAGGTGATGACTGGCAGGATGTTGCACAGGATCAGAGAACTGAAGCCTGCTACTGTGGTGAGTACTGCGAAAGAGCAGGGCTTGACCATGGAGAGGGCCGTTTCGAAAACCAACTGCCGCTGGTCAGCTTCAGGGGACTTGCAGATAAGTTCCCGGTAGCGAACGACGAGATGGATGGTCACCGCCATAGTGATGATCAGCTGCAAGGAGATGAAGTTGGAGGAGATGACAGTGACCTCCCAGCCGAAAGTGCCCAACAGGCCGCAAGTGGTTACAACCGAAAGGACGCTACAGAGTAGTGGTAGAAAGACCCATTGCAGCTGTCCGAAGATCAGCCACAGGGTCAGCGCCAGCAGGCAAAGGACACCAAGGCCGAAGATTTTCAAGTCAGCCTTGATGAAGGTGATCAGGTCGTCTGCGACCATGCTGACCCCGCCAAGAAAGAGATCGGCCGACTCCCGGTGCCCGTCCATAACGGCCCTGACCTCGGTGATATTGCGGTGTTGATCGGCTCTCATCATGTCGCGGTGAGTTTTGAAGCGGGACTCAATGTCACTCAGCTCAGCGCTTTCCGCTATCGTCAGCTCTCTGGTCTCAGACTGCTTATGTAGCTCGTTGCGGCGTTCGAGCAACTCTTTGAAGAGGGGGTCCTCGGGCAGGTTGACCTGCAGAGCTGTGGTGCTCAGGTCGGGGCTGACCAGAAGGTTGCGATAGATGGGGCTGTTCTGAAATTCTTTGCGGGCCAGTTCCCTGTCGACCTTGGGTGACTCGAGGGTCGTGACATCGCTAACCAGTTCCTTGATCGGCCGAGGCGGGCTCTCCAAAAGGGGGACATCGAGGATGGAGATGACTGATTCAACTCCATCCAGAGCCTTGAGCTCGTCGCGCAGCTGCGCAAGATCGGTGAGCACCTTGTCGGAGAAGAGGTCGTCGTGTGGGACGTAGGAGATGACCAGGAAATCTGAACTGCCGTAACGCGTACTGACCTGACGAGTGAATTGCAGATCTTTATCATCTTCCAGAATCAAGGTCTCGGCAGAGGCATCTATCTCGAGCTTACGTGCTTCATACCCCAAAACAGCGACCACCAGCAGAATCACTAGCAAGCAGCTCTTTGGGTAGGCGAGTAGGAGCCTGTCGTAGAAGAATCTCAGCATTACTTCGGCGAGACCTCTTTCACGTCTGCTGCGTCAATGACAAAGGTGTCGTCGATCCTGAGCTTCTCAAGCAGATCATTGATGGTGCCCTCGCTGAGGGCTCCGTCGAATTGGGAGCGGTAGGTCTGAATGACGCTTACCCCGCCGATTTCCACATCGTAGATTTTCCACCCCTCCGCAGAGCGATAGAACTTGTAGAACATCTCGATTTTGCTGCCCTTGGAAACCAGGGTCGTCGGCACATGAACCTTTTTGCCCTCCGCCTGAGCTGTGCCGTAGAGAATTTCCTCGTCGCTGTAAAGATCAAGTTTCTCAAGGTAGGAAGCTTGTAAACGCTTGTGGAACAGATCGGAGAAGAGTACCTGCTGCTCCTGACTCAGCGTAGGCCAGTGCTTTTTACCCAGGCTCAGTTTGGCCATGGTCGGGTAATCAAAAATCGGTGAGATGATGTCGAGGACCCGCTCGTTTCTGTGCGTTTTCTCTATTGTCTTGTCTTGTAACAGTACGACTACTGCGTCGATCTTGACCTTGAGCAGTTCCCGTACCTCGTTCGGCGCATCAGCCAGAGTCGGCGACGCAAGAAGGAGCACACAAAGGATGGCGGAGAAGAGGTATCGCATCGTTATTCCTTAATCTGTTGTTCCCGGCGTTGTTCATAGCCGTCCCTGAGGAAGGTGTAGAGGTCAATGGCATCACCCTTTAGACTTTCGTACTCGCCAAGGTGAAGTGATGTGTGATTAACCGTTTGAAAGGCATGCACGGCCTGCGCCGCTTCAGAATGGTCGAGATGGTTGATCGGGTCGAGGTAATAATCGGGGAACAGGCCGAGGGTGTCACGCAGGTTGGAGGGGCCCAGTAGCGGCAGCACAATATGAAAACCACTGCCAACTCCGTAATGGCCAAGAGTCTGGCCGAAATCCTCCGGGTAGGCCTGCAGGCCAAAGTAGTCGGCAGCCGGGTCACCAAAACCGAGCACCCCGACTGTTGAATTGATGACGAAGCTTGTCAACTCTGTGCCAGCCTGCTTCAGCTTGAGTTGCAGGAGGTTGTTGACAAAGCGTACCGGCATTAATAAGTTGCGGAAAAAATGCCCTGCCGCCAGACGTCCCCCCTCGGGTACGACAGCGCGATATCCTTGAGAAACTGGTTTGAGAGCCCAGAAGTAGACTTTGTCGTTGACCTGGGTCATCACCCGGTTATAGCCGCTTAGCGGGTCGATAATCGGTTCTGTGAAGGTCTCGTCAAATTCTGCTTCGAGCTCGAATGCGTTATCCTCGGCTTGAGGAACCAGGGCCTCTGGTTGAGCTGCGATTGGAGCAGGCTCGTGTGTCCCTGTCGCGTGTGTTGCGCATCCACTCAAAGGGACGGTCAGGACGAACAGGAACAATAACAAACCTGTAGAGATTGTCTGTGAAGCTTTTTCCATGGGTCCCCTCCCTTCGACAAGATAAGTTTTCAATAAAACAGATCTTCGCACCTGAGCAAATCCCTCGACGCTGCGAGAAATGAATATGCCATCATTCGATGTACCGGTGCTGGCAGCGGCGGCATTCAAATTGATTTCTGGAACAGAATATTGGTTTTCTAATACAGGTCCTATCTTCCCATATTTCACAGTATTTGTCTATGCTGAGTAGAAGGCTGAGTAGAAGGCTGAGTAGAAGGCAGCAAATAGTTTTTCCTGTAGTGAAAGCCGAATGATTGTGTTGAATCGTTAAGAATGATTCAACACAACGTTAGCTGCCCGTCTTCGTCAACATCGAATTCTGAATCCTCCCGGAACGGAACTGGCTCCAACATGGTCTGCATAACGGGTAAAGGAGTGGTCTCTTCATTCGCTATAGTTGCATTTGGTTGACTGGTTGCTTCAGCCGTCCGAATACCATCCTCTGCTGCCCGTTTTGCCAATTTGTCACACCGCTCATTGAATGGGTGCCCTGCATGGCCGCGGATCCACTCCCAGGTGATTTTATGCTTGCTGGCTAGGGTGGCAAGCTGCTTCCAGAGATCCTGGTTAGCAAGAGCGTCCGGGGTGTCCAGTCGATCATTGCGGATCCATTCATGAATCCACTGGCTCATTCCTCGCACCAGGTATTGAGAGTCGCTAAATACGTGTATCGTGCTCGGGTTATGCAGGGCTTCCAACCCTCTGATTGCTGCAATCAGTTCCATTCGCTGTGATGTTGACAGAGGCTCAAAACCGCTCAACTCCTTCTCGTGCTCCCCGTAACGAAGCACCACTCCGTAGCCACCGGGCCCCGAGTCTCGGCCCGAACCATCGCTGTAGAGCTCGACCACGCCAAGTGCTGGCGGCGTGAAGGCAATTTCCAAAGCCTCAAATTCCAGTTCACGCAACAGGGGAATCAAGGCCGAGAGATTCGGTGCCTGCCTTTGCAGATTGGCGAGTGGAACTTCCACGTCAACATCATAGCGGACGGTTGCCAGGGTTTTCGAGAGCCGGGCCTGGTCTGCGTAGTTATGTAAGTTTTCCTTGCGCTTCTTGCCACTAACCAGATGTTTCCACTTGAGGACGTCGTCCAGGGAGCCGAACCGTCGTACCAGTTCGGCAGCGGTTTTCTCACCGATTCCAGGAACTCCCGGAATGTTATCCGAAGTATCGCCGGCCAACCCCAGGACATCGGGCACCAGTTCTGCGGGGACACCGAAACGGTCGAGAACCTCTTGAGCCCCCGAACGTTTATCTTTCATGGTGTCGAGCAGCTCAATCCGGTCGTCGACAATCTGCATCAAATCCTTGTCGCCGGTGACAACCGTGACCTGGATGCCTTCAGCGGCATAGCGTTTGGCCAGAGTGGCAATCACATCGTCAGCTTCAAATCCTGAGACTTCCAGGGTAGGGACGTTGAGGGCTTTTAAGATCATCTTGATGTATGGTATCTGGGGTTCCAGATCTTCAGGTATGGCGTCCCGATTTGCTTTGTATGCTGGATACATCTCCCTGCGGAAGGTCTCTGCCCTTGGTGGATCGAATACGACGGTCAGATAATCGGGGCAGTTCTCTTGAAGGAGGGCCAGGAGCATCTTTGTGAAGCCGAACACTGCGTTGGTCTGCATGCCGCCAGCGGTGGCAATATCTCTGTATCCATAATAGGCCCGGTAGATGTAACTGGACCCGTCCAGCAGATAGAGCTGCGGCAATGAGTTCACGGCCTCTCCTGATGGGGGGGCTTTTGCTTGGGATTCTTCAAGTTTCATAGTGCTGCTAGAGTCGCACATTCTGTGCGTTCATCAATAGTTTTTTCCCGGAGGTTGACGGATTCGTTTGCAAAGAAGCAAAAGAATGAGAGTTTGATCTTGGATTGTGAGCGGAACCAGAGATCTTACGAGGGTCGTAGCTTGCGCTCAGATACAAATTCCCTCTCTTTGCCGGAAACGGGATCTTTAAATCTCACTCTCCGGGCAATCAACTGCAGCGGGTTATCCAGATCGTCCTCTTGTTTGGGCAGCAGCTCGGGGTAATACCTGTCGTTCATGATTCTGAAGCCAAGTCCGCTCATATGAACCCTCAACTGATGTTTCTTGCCGGTCAAAGGATACAATAGGAAATGCGCCCGATTGTTCCTGAAGGAGACAAGCTTGATTCTGGACCGAGAGTTAACAACCCCCGGAACGACCTTCGAGCGGAACCAGATATCCGCATCAACCAGCCTGTTCTCAACGTTCCAGCTATCTCTGTCCGGGCAGCGTGTGATTTCAGAAAGGGCCTCATAGGTTTTTTCGATAGTGCCGGTTAAAAAGAGCCCACCGTAGAGTCCTCGTGTCTCCTTGTTCATGGAAAAAAGCACCAGACCAGAGGTCTCGCGGTCAATTCTGTGCAGCGGAACCAGATTGTTATTGCCGGTTTTTCTTCTCAAACGATTGAGCAGGCATTCATTGATATATGGCCCCGATGGTATGACGGGAAGAAATGGCGGTTTGCAAGCGACGAGGATCTCATCGTTTTGGAAAAGGATCTTCTCCTGCAATGGAATCAGCGGCTCTTCTACGACCTCTCTGTAGTAAAAAAGTCTCTTCTGTGGGACGTAGAGTGTCTCTCTGTTAATAGGCACACCCGCCTCTTCAAGAACCTTACCCTCCATGATCCTCTCCTCCCATGCTTCCCGACTGACACTGGGAAACCTCTGCACCAGGAAATCCAGGATGGGGGGGTAGGGCTTTTCGATACAGGGTAAGCTAACGCGTGAAGGGTATCTGGCAATCCCCATTTGAGTACGAGTCCTTGCTGCTTATAAGAGTACGAGTCCCTGCTGCTTATAGGATGGCTAAGCAAACATTTCGTCCTACAAGGCTTGGTGTTTTTTCAGGGTCGAAGGCATACATATGGTATGTCGAGGTCCTGAAAAAACGCCGTAACGCCGTAGGGCGGATTTTTTGCGACGCCATCAACGTTTGGTGAGGCTTCTGATAATATCCACTTCGCCTTCTCTGCCAATAGCTCTCATCGCTTCAATGGTGCTCTCTGCACTTTCCCCAATTTCTCCAGTAAGGTATGCGAAGAGAAAGGAGGCGATCTCGGCCTGCGCTACGGCGTGCCTCTCTTCAGCTGTTTTCTTCTTTCCTGCTTGAAGCCAAAGAACTTCAGCGCGACCCTGATGAAACGCGATGGCTTCGCTCGTGAGAGCAAGGCGCTTAGCTAAAGACTGGTTTTTGCTGTATTTAAATGTGGCTACAAGGTTTTCAGGAAATCCCACTTGAATGAATTCCGCAAGGCGTCTAAGTTTGTTTCTCACGATAACCTCTGATAGCATTTTCTGGGCATAGGAACAGAAAGTGATGTTACCACACATTAAAAGTGTACGCGGGATACTTCCGAAATGGGTTTCAGCTATGTCCTGTATCTCTTGAGATTGAGCATTGTCATGGATTTTATATAGAATGAAATTTGAATTAAATTGTGCAATAGTAGAACCCTAGCAACCTGTCGGACTATCAATGAACTGGCTGCAAATTCGCTTGTTTGGCCCATATCTCAGCTCCTTTTCGACCAATAGCTAAGGCTATTACTCTCAAATGAGCTAAAATCTGGTCTCAAACATCCAAATTTTCGCTTCAGCCCTGATTGTCCGACAGGCTGCTAGAAGTGCATCACCGAAATCATGAAGTGGGAAGCAAAAGAGTGTGATGTTTATGCTTTTCACCTATGATAAAGTTGATTCTTTATTTTGCCTTGTCCGAAGGAGGAGCTTGATTCATGATCCAGGCAAACACGAACGAATATTTCCGGCTATTTTATGAAACAGCCCAAGCGATTCTCTCCGCACGCAATCTGCAGGAGACCCTCGATTCTCTGGTCCAAAGCACCGTTGTCGCGCTGGAGATCAAGGCCGGTAGTTTACGACTGATCGACGAAGAGAGCAACAACCTCAAACAGGTCGCTTCTTTTGGTTTGAGTGAGACTTATCTCAACAAAGGCGCGCTGAATGCCGACCAGAGCATCCCGGAGGTATTGGAAGGGATCGTGGTTTATATCAAGGATGCTGGCAGCGACCCGCGCATTCAGTATCCTGATGCTATGCGCGCTGAAGGGATCGGTGCCGTTCTCTCGGTACCTGTCATTGCTGGAGAAAAAGTCATCGGAGTTTTACGACTCTACAGCGCCGAAGCGCATGACTACAGTGATGAGGATATCGAGTTCGTCTCAGCACTGGCTGAAATGGGTGGGTTGGCGATTGCCAACGCCCGACTCTACCAAAACCAGGGCGATAAACTTGCCTCACTCTTCGAAGAGATCGGCGTTGATCTGCCAACCACAGTCGAGGAGAGAGTGCAACAGGTCGATATTACCGCGATCAAAACGGTCGATCCGAGCAAGAGTCTGGGCTATTTCCGCACCCTGCATGAGGTTACCCAGGCCGTCCTCTCTACCCTCGATTCCAATGAGGTGGTTCAACTGATCGTCGACAAGGTGATCCATATCATGCAGGTTAAAGCCAGTGCACTGCGACTGCGTAACGAAATCACCCATGAACTTGAACTGATTGCTACCACTGGCCTGAGTGAAAAATTCTTGGCTAAAGGGCAACCGCACACTGATCAGAGCATCAGCGAGACGTTGGCAGGAAAACCGGTCCTGATTACTGATACAGCCAATGATCCGCGCCTTGAGTACCCGGTTGAGACCGTTGCCGAGGGGATTAGCTCCATTCTCTCCATGCCGATCATTGCCCGTCAGCGGGTGGTTGGCGTGTTGCGGCTCTACAGCGCTGAAGTGCGTCAGTACAGTCAGGAGGAAATCACCTTCCTCTCCGCGCTGGCCGAGATCGCTGGCGTTGCGATCATGAATGCCAAGATTTACGAGAAGACCCGCAACGATCTTTCTTTCTGGACCGCTACTCTCGGTTATATGCAGGATTGATATGTCATAAAACAAACGCCATGTTTCTCTGATAGAAATTGTCTTTAGCTAACGCTGCCACTTTTGAGTGGCAGCGTTTACACGTTCATACCCACTGGATCACTGATGCAAGACAACCACCAAGAAAACGCCACAGAGACACCGACCGGATCTGTTGACTCAACCATAGACGGTTCCGCGCCGGTTGAAGACAAGGGATGGGAGGAGACGACTTCTGTTGCAGATATCGAAGTACTACCGCCCGATAGAAGCGACGTGATTTCAGAAGGGCGCCCCCGTAAAGAGGGCTGGTTTCGCAAGTTTGGCACGATCGGTCTGGTGTTGTTCTTCCTCTTTGGCAAACTGAAGTATCTGGGATTGATCCTGCAGGTCGGCAAGTTCAAGACCTTCTTCAGCATGCTGGTCAGTATCTGGGCCTATGCCATGTTTTGGGGTTGGTCTTTCGCCGCAGGGTTCGTGGTGCTGATCTTTATCCATGAAATGGGGCATGTCCTGGCTCTACGAATGATGGGGATACGGGCCTCGGCGCCCATGTTTATCCCCTTTGTGGGAGCGCACATTGTGATGCAGAAGATGCCTAAGAACGCCTTTGCCGAATCCGTGGCGGCTTACGGCGGTCCATTGCTCGGGACGGTGGGCGCCATCGCCTGCGTCGGCATCGGCATAACGACCGAGAATCTCTTCTGGTATGCTCTGGCTTCAAGCGGATTTCTACTGAATCTCTTTAATTTGCTCCCTATCTCCCCTCTCGATGGCGGACGGATCATCGGCGTCATCAGTCCCAAACTCTGGGTGCTGGGGTTACTGGGGGCGGTCGTCTTGTTCTATCTGACCTGGTCGCCGATACTCGCCTTGATTGTGATTATGGGCAGTTACCAGATTTATACATCGTTCAGGAGCTCCAAAACCGAACAAGCACAATATTACAACGTCTCTCTGGGCAAGCGGGTCGCTATGGGAGCCGCATTTCTTTTTTTGCTGGCGGTGACCTCAATTGGTATGCTGGCGATGAATGCACCACTGCAAGGCTTGTAGCCCATACAGATATCATCCGTTCAATCAAAAAAAGGCAATCATGAAAAAATGTTCATTCTGCGCCGAAGAAATTCAAGACGAAGCGATAAAGTGTAAACATTGCGGTGAGTTTCTGGAGACCTCTCCTCATCAAGGCCCTGCAGATACCAAGACCCCATGGTACTTCCGAACAACTTTCATAATTATCGCGTTCTGTAGTGTGGGGCCGCTGGCGTTACCCCTGATCTGGTGGCGGCCAAAAACGTCGCTGGCCTGGAAGCTCGGGCTCACCATCGGTATCTTAGTCCTTAGTTGGGTCTTGTACCTGATTACGCTGGAAGCCTTGCGTTCGATCCTGGAGTATTACCGGCTCATAGAAAGCCTGTGAAAACTTCTCGACCCATTCCTGTCAATCGTGCTCGCTGTGAAGTGGTCAGACGATCTCTAACGGACCCTAGCAGCCCGTCGGACTTCCAATGGACTGGCTGCAAATACGCCCGTTTGGCCCATATTTCAGCTCCTTTTCGACCAATAGTTACGGCTATTACTCTCAAATGAGCCAAAATCTGATCTCAAACGGCCAAATTTTCGCTTCAGCCCGGATAGTCCAACAGGCTGCTAGAAATGGACATTATGTCTGCAGATATTAAAGATGAAACTATTGATTCCTCGGAATTAGTCGATACGGCAAAGATCCCTGGTGATGGCGGCGAGCTCCAACTTTTCAAGTGCGATGAGGAATACTCTATCAGCGTCGATGGAACAAATACCCTGATGAGCACGTGGGCTCATCAGTCCGAGGATGCGCTTGCCGAGCTGGCCTGTCGTAAAATCGTAGGTCGTGCTCAGCCTCGTGTGCTGATTGGTGGCCTCGGCATGGGCTTTACGCTGGCTGCGGCACTGCGCCACCTCGGCGAAGATGCAGAGGTGGTGGTGGCCGAGCTGGTGCCGGGGGTGGTGGCCTGGAACAGGGGCGTGCTTGGTAAGTATGCGGGCCATCCGTTACAGGATAAACGAACTACGGTTCGCGAGGGCGATGTCGCTAAAGTCTTGCGGGCTCAACGCAAAGTTTATGACGCGATCCTGCTCGATGTCGATAATGGCCCCGAAGGTTTAACCCGAAAGAAAAATGATTGGTTATATTCTTCAGATGGGTTGATTGCGGCTTATGAAGCGTTGCGGCCAGAGGGGATATTGGCAGTATGGTCCGCTGCGCCGAGTCGCAATTTCATGGAGCGTCTGCGCAAGGTCGGGTTCAAGGTGCAGCAGTCCCGGGTGCCGGAACAAGATGGTAAAGGTGATCTACACGCGATCTGGCTCGCTGAGCGCGGGCCCTGATTCAGTATTCTCCTGAAAAACAGTTTTCCTCATAATTGACAGTCATAAGGCAATCAGCTAATGTCCCGTTGTCCCTTCACCTCTTTTACAACAGGACGCTCCTTCCACCAGCCCGATCCTGTACAGCCGGATCATTTAATATAAGGATTTTGATCAATGTCTTTTGATTCTCTTGGCCTGTGCGACGAATTGCTGAGCGCGATTGCCTCGCGTGGCTATGCAACGCCGACACCTATTCAGACCCAGGCTATTCCGGTGATTTTTGAGGGTAAAGATCTGCTTGCAGGTGCTCAGACCGGCACCGGCAAGACTGCAGCATTTGCCTTGCCGATCGTACAAATACTGAGTGAAATGGTCCTCCCTAGCAAACGCAGAAGCCCGCGCGCGCTGGTTTTGGTGCCGACGCGCGAACTGGCGGCACAGGTCAGCGAGCAGATGCAGAATTACGGTCGACGCCTGTCGCTGCGCTCCACCATGATTTATGGTGGGGTGAACATCCAGGCACAGATCGAGCGTCTGCACCGCGGCGTTGATATTGTGGTCGCGACCCCGGGACGCTTGCTCGATCATGTAGAACGAAACACAATTAACCTCTCCAAAATTGAATTTCTGGTTCTGGATGAGGCCGATCGCATGCTTGACCTGGGCTTTATCGACGACATCCTCAATATTGTCGAATACCTGCCGTCGCAACGACAGAACCTGCTTTTTTCGGCAACTTATTCGCAGAGTATTAAGCAACTCGCCGATGAAATACTCGATCAACCGCAACGGATTGAAGTGGCACGTCGCAATATCGCTGCCGATGCAGTGACTCAGTTGATCTATTCGGTGGATCGCAACCGTAAACGGGAGATGCTTTCGCATCTGATTCGCAAGGGTGAATGGAACCAGGTGCTGGTCTTTGTTCGTACCCGTTACGGTGCCGATAAGCTGACTGATGAATTGCTCTTCGATGGAATCAAGGCGGCCCCTATCCACAGCAACAAGAGCCAGTCGATCCGCACACGGACCCTGGCCGAGTTCAAACGGGGCGAGCTGCGTGTGTTGGTAGCAACCGATGTGGCGGCACGAGGTCTTGATATTGAGCGACTACCACATGTGGTGAATTACGACCTTCCCCAGGTTCCTGAAGATTATGTGCATCGGATTGGTCGAACCGGTCGGGCCGGTGAGGATGGCGTGGCGATTTCACTCGTCTGCTCAGCGGAGAAGCCGTTACTGTTCGAGATTGAAAAACTCCTCGAATATAATATCCCGCGGCAGACGATTGCGGAATTCCCACAGATTGCAGTCAAGCGTGGTGTGAAGGCTAAGGTGACCAAAAAGTCAAAAGGGTCATCCAAGCCTAAAAAGAAATCGGTTCAACCGACAAAGGCAAAGCCCCCATCAAAGCCGACGAAGGCCAAGTCTCCAGCCAAGACCACAACGTCAAAGAGAGGAAAAGCCGCAACCGAGCGTCCTGCGCCGAAGACCGGTCGCCGAGGGAGCAGGTCGTAGCCAGCGGCAACTTCAACCGACCTACTTGATCAACCCCTGCAACGCCGATGTTGGTTGCATTACCACCCGACCGTTGTTACCTTTGTTGATAACTTTGCAGATTTATCTGAAATGTACTGAATTCGGACAGGAGCTTACGGCATGAAAAAAATATTACTGCTGATTATCTTTTTTGCTCTGATCGTGGGCGCTGCCTTTTTAGCAATTTCAAGGGATTGGCAGACACCGACCATAAAACTCAGCACGGCAACGTACGTTAACCAAGATGTGATTGCCACGATCGATGACAACCTTGGCCTCGGTGAGGCCTGCTACTACCTGGATGGCAAGGTTGGTGAGCAATCCTGTGTCAATGCAGGGGGCGCAACCTCCTATGAACTGAAGATTGACCTGTCAAAAATTGCTGATGGTGAACACGAAGTCTGTGTTTCCACCGCTGACACGAACATTTATTTTGCCAATCGTGCCGAGCAATGTCGCAGCTATATTCTGGACAAGGTCCCGCCCAGAGCCGTTCTGGAATCAGCGACCCGTTACATGGAGCGCGGCGGTGGCGCGGCGGTGTTTGTCTCGACGCCGGAAGCCGAAACGAATATTCGCTTAACCGTTGGTGAGGATCAGTTCCGTTTCATCAGCAACGCAGAAGGTACGCGTCATTTTGCTGTTTTCACCCACCCCCATAACGTCGAAGTGGCTGATTTTAAACCGATGGTCGAGATCGAAGACCTCGCTGGTAATATCCGACGTCTGCCTGTTGGGACGGTTACTAAGGATCGCATCTTCAAAAATGACATTTTGAATATTCCACACTCTTTTATTGAGAAAAAAGCGCTGGAAATGCTGAATAAGGATGGCACAGGCAAAGAGACTTTCCTTGAAATGAACGAGACCATGCGCGTTGCGAATCGGGCCAAGATCAAATCAGTGCTAATGGCGGCTAAGAGCTCCGAACCTTTGTGGCAAGGGACCTTCTACCGCAATCTTGGCGCACCCAAGGCACAATTTGCTGAACATCGTACCTACCTGCTCGATAATGAAGAAATTGACCAACAGACTCACTACGGCATCGATATTGCGGGCCTGGCGAAGATGCCGATCAAGGCCGCCAACAACGGTGTCGTGATCTTCGCCGAGTACCTCGGGATTTACGGCAACTGCGTCATTGTCGATCACGGTGGTCGTGTCTTTACCATGTATGCCCACTTGTCGCAGATG
>JAGXHM010000094.1 GCA_024636155.1 Deltaproteobacteria bacterium | reverse complement strand
CTGGCCGATGCCGGCATCCCGCTCGGCAACCAGACCGTGCTGCTGCGTGGCGTCAACGATGACCCGGCGGTCATGAAGCGCCTGATGCAAAAGCTGCTCGCTATCCGCGTGCGGCCCTACTACATCTACCAGGCCGATATGGTTCAGGGCACCGATCATTTCCGCACCAGCGTCGAGGAAGGGATCGAGATCATCCGTGCCCTGCGCGGGCACACCTCGGGGCTTGGCGTACCGGCATATGTCATCGACGCCCCTGGCGGTGGCGGCAAGATTCCAATTCTGCCCGACTATCTACAAAGCATCGGCGAAGAAGTCGTGCTGAAAAACTACCTCGGGGACACCTTCCGTTATGCCAACGGTCAGAAACAGGCCCCGATCATGGAGCCTCTACGAGTGGTCAACGCGAGCGGCGAGAGCATCAAAAACGGCTGAGTGAAGAGCTTAAATCCGGTGTTTTTCTAACCTCAGCGACACATATAACCGATAATCTCATCAATAAACTCGCTGCCGAAGCGCTGTAACTTGTGCTTGCCAACACCATTAATCACCAGCAGCGCTTCTTCATCAGTCGGCATCTTCGCTGCCATCTCGGCCAAGGTGGCATCGCCGAAGATCACGTAAGGTGGCACCCCGGCTTCATCAGCCAATTTTTTGCGGCGGATGCGCAAGACATCAAAGAGATCGTCGTCGTAATCAAAATCACCGACCTGCGCGCGACCTTTCTTATGCAAGGTTTTAACCCGGATGCGCGGCTTGGCCAAAACCAGTGCTTCTTCACCACGCAGTAACGGTCGGGCCGCTTCCGTTAATTTCAACACCGAATAGTTAGCCACATCCTGCAGCAGGTAGCCACGATGAATCAGCTGGCGGATCAGGCTGCTCCAGGCATCTGCCACCTTTTCGGCACCGATACCGTAAGTGGAGAGTTTGTCGTGCTTTAAGTCAATAACGCGCTGAGTCTGAGCCCCGCGCAGCACATCGACCACGTGACCGACACCGAAACGTTGCCCGACGCGAAACACACAGGAGAGCGCTTTTTGCGCATCGACTGTAGCATCGTAGCTTTCAGGCGGATTGAGGCAGACATCGCAATTGCCACAATCTTGTTCAAGACGTTCACCGAAATAACCGAGCAAAACCTTACGGCGGCAAGTCTGTGCCTCACCGAAACCAGCCATCGCCTGCAACTTGTGTAACTCGATACGCTTTTGTTCAGGGTTATTACCCTTCTCAATCAATCCACGGCTGATAGCAATATCGCCATAGCCGAAAAGCAGCAAGGCTTCAGCGGGCAGGCTATCACGCCCCGAACGACCGGTTTCCTGATAATAACTCTCAATGGTTTTCGGCAGGTCGTAATGAACAACAAAGCGCACGTTCGGTTTATCGATTCCCATGCCGAAAGCGACTGTCGCAACGACAATCTGGATGTCGTCACGCAGGAACATCTCCTGCACTTTCTTGCGCTCCTTGTCACCCAGTCCGGCATGGTAAGCACGCGCCTTGTAACCGACCGCGGCAAGGCGTTCGGCGACCTCTTCAACTCGCTTGCGCGAGAGGGCATAGACGATACCAGCCTCCTGCTGATGGTCAGCAAGAAATCCTGTCAACTGGTCAAAAGGTTTCTTCTTCTCGACCACCGTGTAGCGAATATTTGGCCGATCGAAGCCGCTGACAAAGCATTGTGCCTGTTCCAGACCCAGTCGCTGCAACACATCTTGGCGAGTCTGCGGGTCAGCTGTTGCGGTCAGGCCAACCATCGGCACATCAGGGAAGTGCGAACGTAGCTGGCCGAGCCGGACATATTCAGGGCGAAAATCATGCCCCCATTGCGAAACACAATGCGCCTCATCAATAGCGAAGAGAGCGATCGTCATACTTTTAAGTCGACTGAGAAAGACCTCGTTGAGGAGACGCTCCGGAGCCACATAAAGCAGATCAAGTTCACCGGCATGCAGCTGGGCCAAGGTCTGGCGTGACTCCTCCGCATTGAGCGAAGAATTGTAGAAGGCTGCGCGCACTCCGTTAACGACCAGAGCATCGACCTGATCCTTCATCAAAGAAATCAAGGGGGAGACAACGATGGCAATACCATCTCGATGGAGAGCGGGAATCTGGAAACAAAGAGACTTGCCACCACCGGTCGGCATCAGCACAAAAGCATCATGGCCGGAAATCAGGGCTTCGACAATTTCTTCCTGCTGTGGACGGAAGTCATTGTAGCCAAAGACCTCAAGCAGGGTCTGGCGTGTTCCTGTTGATATTGTCATGAGTGAAACAACCTTCAGAAGGGGGCGTACAGACGCCGATTACATAACATTGGATACCAGCTGTAAGTTGTCAGTTTGAAGCTACAAGAAAAATCTAAAAACATCGATTTAATTATCACCTAATGCTGTCTTCGCTTGCAGCTTACAGCTTACAGCTACGCGCTGCGCATTTTCTGCCGCATCGCCAAATCGATAAGTACCAGAGCCGCCATCGACTCCACAATCGGCACCGCGCGTGGCACAACACAGGGATCATGGCGGCCCTTGGCCTCGAGAATCACCGGGGTGCCATTAAAGTCAGCTGTCTGCTGGGATTGGCCGATCGTTGCCACCGGCTTAAAGGCCACCCGAAAAAGGACCGGCTCGCCACTTGAGATACCGCCCAGTACCCCCCCAGCATTATTGGTTACCGTTCCAAGACGATCACCCTTCTGCACGAAAGGGTCGTTGTGCTGCGAGCCACGCAGCCGGGTTCCGGCAAAGCCGGAGCCGATTTCAAAGCCCTTGGTGGCTGGTAGCGACAGCATGGCATGAGCGAGCATGGCATCAAGCTTGTCGAAGATCGGCTCACCCCAACCCGCTGGCACATTGCGGCAGACACAACTGACCACACCACCTATCGAATCCTTGGCATCACGAATCTCCCGCACCTTCGCTTCCATGCGCTCAGCTGCAGACAAATCAGGACAACGGATGAGGTTGACATCAACTTGCTCACGATTAATCGTCTGTGGATCAATCTCATCAGCCTGCTCGGAACCAACGGCGCTGACCCATGCGACGATCTCGACACCCCACTCTTCGCGCAAGATTTTTTCGGCAATGGCTCCAGATGCCACGCGACCAATTGTCTCACGGGCACTCGAACGGCCACCACCACTGCTGGCCCTGGTGCCGTACTTGGCCTGATAGGTAAAATCAGCATGGGAAGGTCGTGGGACATCATCCATCTCACCATAGTCGCCGGGGCGCTGATCCTTGTTGCGCACCAGCAGACCGATCGGTGTACCGAGGGTCAGACCATTCTCGACACCGGAGAGAATCGTCACCTGATCAGCTTCTTCACGAGGCGTGGTGAGATCACTTTGCCCCGGACGCCGACGGTCGAGCTGCGGCTGGATATCGGCCTCGGACAGCTTCAAACCAGCCGGGCAGCCATCGACAATCGCACCAACGCCGATGCCGTGAGATTCACCGAAAGTACTGACACGAAACAACGTACCGAAAGAACTGGACATGTTTAAACTCCCAAAAGGATTGTCGTTTGAATTTGCACTAGCAGCCCAGATTTTCCGACAGGCCCCTAGCAGTCTGTCGGACAATCAGGGCTGAAGCGAAAAGTTGGATGTTTGAGACCAGATTTTAGCTCATTTGAGAGTAATAGCCGTAGCTATTGGTCGAAAAGGAGCTGAGATATGGTCCAAACAGGCGCATTTGCAGCCAGTTCATTGATTGTCCAACAGGCTGCTAGAGGCATTATAAACAATTCGGCGCTTCAGGGAAGCGCCGAATAACAGCTGTCAACCCGAGCCATTCACGCACCACCAGCTCCCAATACCTCACACAACTCAACAATGCTCCCGACAGTCAAGGTCGGCTGAATCTCCCAGGGATCGAAAACCGCCTGAGGTGAACGCTTGATCCAGGCACCACGCATACCAGCTGAGATGGCACCGATAACGTCAAAGGGATTGCCTGAGATCAGCCAGCTTTCCGAACCACAAGCGCCAGCCTGCCGCAGAAAGTGAGCGTAAACTGCAGGGTTCGGTTTAAAACTCTTGATCTCATCCGTACTGACCACGCCTTGTAAAAACTGGTCGATGCCGGCATGCTGCAGCAGGTTGCGCACGTCGTCAGGCTTGCCGTTGGAGAAGGCGTACAGCCTGCAGTCGGCGGCCTTTAAACGTTCCAGCCCTAACTTGGCATCATCGAATGCGGGCAGGTAGCGATAAGCCTGCAACAGGCTATCCCGCTCTGCGGCACTCAACGCGACCTGAAGTGTCTCACAACAGAAATCGAGGGCATGCCGGGTACAAACGGAGAAGTCCTGATAGTTCTGCATCAATCCCCGCCGGAATGAGTACTCAAGCTGCTTGGCCCGCCAGAGATCGGAAAATGGCCCGGCCTGGGCGCCGACCCGTTGCCTCAGGGCAGTGACGATCCCGGCTGTATCTATCAGTGTGCCATACACGTCAAAAGCGATGGTAATTGGCATGGGGTCCTCCGTAGCAAGGTGTATTTGACGCCTCTGTTGCAAAATTCAAGGGACTCAGGATATCAGCGGTTCAGGCATTGTCATTGGCAAAGCAACACGCTACTATGACTTTAAATTTTCATTTTAGATCATAGCAGAGAGGATAAGCTTTTGCGCAAAATCTCCATAGAACTGGTCCCCCGCAGTGTGGAATCCCTAACGCATGATTTACAAGAGGTGCGTGACCACTTTCCGGTCATCGACACCATCAACATCCCTGACCTGCTCAAATTCCCGTTAAGAAGCTGGGAGGCCTGCGGCCAGGCAAGGCAGCTTTTCCCGCACGCCATACCCCACCTGCGGGCCATTGACTTCGATCTGAGCAAGCCCTTCCCTCTGGCAGAGATCTTTACACAGCACGGCATCGACAGCGTCCTGGTGATCGCCGGCGACCAGCCCCAGGACATGTCGCGCCGGGTATTTCGCACCAGTTCGGTCCAATTGATCCGCGCGCTTAAGAACCAGATGCCAGAGTTGACAATCTACGCCGGCATCGATCCCTACCGTGCCGGGATCAAGGCCGAGCTCGATGATACCAAGCGTAAAACAGACGCTGGAGCAGACGGATTTTTCACCCAACCGTTCTTCGATCTGCGCCTGATGGAGATTTATCGGGACCTTCTCTCCGGCCTTGAAATCTTCTGGGGGATCAGCCCGGTCATGAGCGAGCGGAGCAAGGATTACTGGGACAACCTCAACAACGCCATCTTCCCGCCAGACTTCGAACCGACCCTGGAGTGGAACCGGCATTTCGCCAAAAAAGCGCTGGAGTTCGTCCGGCAAAGTGAATCAAACCTCTACTTCATGCCGATCCGGGTCGATCTGGTCGAATACCTGGACGGACTTCTTTAGAATCCTTCTTTCAGACGCTGGTTTAGATTCAGAACTTAAGAGCTAAGGGTCTGTTTTTATCCGCTTTGATCAGATTTGATCAGCGTCCAGTTAAAGCCTTGGCTTTTTCCGCCTCGCTCAATCTAGAGGATCGAAAGTATCCATGCCAGCATAGCACAAGGGGCAGACCCAGTTATCTGGCAGGTCGGCAAAAGCGGTTCCCGGAGGGATATCATTCATCGGGTCACCCTGGTCCGGGTCGTAAGTGTAGCCACAATTCGCACAGATATAGCGCATTTCATCCTCCTGAAGTTCCAACCTGCCCAATTAAAAATTCAAAATCTTTATTTACCTAAACCGCAAAATACTTCGCCTGCGGGTGATGGGCAATGATCGCCGAGGTACTCACCTCGGGAACCATCTCCATCGTCTCAGTCAAGGTCACGCCGATGGCCTCCGGCTCGAGAAGCTTGAATAACATTTTATGAGCATCGAGATCGGGACAAGCCGGATAGCCGAAGCCGTAACGTGAGCCCTGGTAACCCTGGGTGACATAGCCGGTCATATCCGAAGGCTTTTCCCTGGCAATACCGAGTTCGCGACGCATCTCCTCGTGCCAGTATTCCGCCAAGGCATCGGTGACTTCAACGCTGAAGCCGTGCAACATCAGGTAATCGTGGTAGGCATCAGCCTCAAACAATTTCTTGGTTTCGACCGCTATTTGCTCACCAATGGTAACGACGAAGAAGGCCGCAACATCTCCACCCTCCTCACGAGTGCGGTAATAATCGGTAATACAGAGATGCGGCGGCGAGGACTGACGCGGGAATTCAAAAGCCATAACCTCGTCGCCAGTTTCGACGAACACCGTGTCACCTTCGCTGTAACAGCGGAAATAACCGTAGGCCGCTTTCGGCTGCAACAGACCCTCCGCAAGCGCGCGTTCTTTAAGTGCGTCGTAAAGCGGGCTGACGGTTGTCTGCATCAGCTCAGCATAGTCTTCAGCGCTGCTGCTGGCGGTGCGCCGATAACCCCAGCGACCACGAAACAAAGCCTGCTCGTTGACATAAGGAAAGAGCTTGGCCGGATCGATGTCGGTGACATGACGCAGACCATAAAAAGGCGGCTCGGGTGCCGGATGGTTGCGATCGATGTTGACGTCTTTCACTCCCGGCTTCATGCGGGGCTGACCACCCTTTGGGGCCGCCACCGTCGCCGTCAACTGACCGGCCTCAAAATCCTTCAGCGCCTTCAGCCCAGCAAAAGCATCCGAGCAGTAGACCACCGGCGCATCGTAATTCGGCACGCAGGAGGTGGCGACGAACTCACTGGTCAGTGCGGCGCCACCAAGCAGGATCGGCATTGTCAGCCCCGCCTCGCGGTACTGCGGCAAACTCTCCTGCATGACGATCGCCGATTTGACCAACAGGCCGCTCAGACCGATGACATCGACCTTTAGCTCGCGAGCCTTGGCGATGATGGTTTCGGCCGGCACCTTGATACCGATGTTGAACACCTTGTAGCCGTTGTTGGAAAGGAGGATATCCACCAGGTTTTTACCGATATCGTGGACATCGCCCTGCACCGTCGCCAGCAGGATTTTAGTCCCCTCCTCCTGATCAACTTTTTGCATGTGCGGCTCCAACCAGGCGACACTCTTCTTCATCGCCTCGGCCGACTGCAGTACAAAGGGCAACAGCAGCTCACCCTTGCCAAAGAGTTCTCCGACATGGCGCATGGCCGGCACCAGTATCTGGTTGACAATTTCGAGCGGCGGGTAACGGTCAAGCAGCACCGCGAGGACATCCTCGATGCCGTCCTTGTCGCCACGCACAATCTTCACATGCAACGCCTCCTCGGGACGCTTAACTTCTGCCTCATCATCCTCAGCCACGTCGACTCGCGCGGCGAAATGGTCGATGAATCGCATCAGCGGCGATTTTTCCAACCCCTGGTCGCGGTTGTAAATCAAATCGAAGCAGAAGGTTCGGTCTTCCTCGCTGATCTGCGCCAGCGGCAGAATCTTGCCTGGATCAATGATTGCCGCATCGAGCCCCTGTTCGACCGCTTCGTGCAAAAACACCGAGTTCAGAATCTTGCGCGACGCTGGTGGCAGACCGAAGGAGATGTTGCTCAAACCAAGTACGGTAAAAACACCGGGCAGCTCCTGCTTGATACGCTTGATACCATCCAGGGTCTGGATCGCGGCGTCAAGCAGACTCTGGTCGCCAGCGCCGATAGTGAAGGTGAGTGGATCAAAGAGGATATCCTGGGGGCGCAGGCCGTGTTTGCCGACCGCCTGCTCATAGATCTGACGAGCCGTATCCACCTTTTCGTCGGCAGTCATGGCCATGCCTTTGACGTTGATCGTCAAGGCAACCACCGCTGCGCCATATTTTTTCGCCAGCCGACAAACCTTATCGAGGGTTTTGCCGCCGTCTTCCAGATTAATCGAGTTGATGATGCAACGACCAGGGTAGAGCTTCAAACACGCCTCAATGCAGTCCGGCGTCGTCGAGTCGATCATGATCGGGATCTTGACCGACTCGGCGTAGAGCTTGACCAGACGTGTCAGATCGGCGGTCTCGTCGCGACCGGCGTAGGCCGAGCAGAGATCGAGGATCTGCGCACCCTTTGCCTCCTGATCGAGGCCGATACGCAGGCAACCATCAAAATCTTCGGCGAGCAGACAATCGCGGAACTTTTTTGAACCGTTGGTGTTGGAACGTTCACCGATCAGCAGTGGCGGGATATCCTGGGCGATTTCTACGGCCTGGTAGAGGCTCGCGACGGAAGGCTTCATACCGTCACCTCCCGTTTGGCTGGAGAGAGCGACTTGCAGGCAAGGGCCAGTTGACGGATATGCTCAGGGGTGGTGCCGCAGCAGCCCCCGACAAGAGTAACGCCGTCGCTCTCGATGAACTTGCGCATATTGTGCACGAACTCCTCCGGGGTCATCGGGTAAAAGGTCTTACCGTCGACCACGCTGGGCAAGCCCTGGTTCGGCATGCAGGAGATTCGCCCCGGCCAATGGTGACCAAGGTAACGGATATGCGAGACCATGTCGGCCGGGCCGGTGGCGCAATTCAGCCCGAGCGACAAGATCGGGAACGGCTCCAGGGTGGCGCAGATCGCCGCGATGTCGCTGCCGACCAGCATGGTGCCCTGACGCTCCATGGTCACCGAAACCAGCACCGGAATCTGCCGACCAGTCTCTTCGAGCACCTCAAAACAAGCGACCACAGCCGTTTTCACCTGCAGCAGGTCCTGACAGGTCTCAATCACCAGAGCATCGACCCCGGCTTCGACCAGGGCCCGCATCTGCTCGCGCAAAGACTCAGCCAAGGCATCAACGCTGATGTGCGCCAGCGATGGCAGCTTGGTGGTCGGGCCGACCGAACCGGCGATGTAGCAGCCGCTGCGGTCACCGATTGCTGCCCGCGCATTGGCCACCGCCGCACGGTTGATCTCGACGGTCTTATCAGCCAGATCGTACTCAGCCAGGACGATGGAACTTGCGCCAAAGGTATTGGTTTCGACGACCATGGCCCCGGCTTCAAGAAACGACTCATGGAGAGCAACAATCGTCTCTGGTGAGGTAAGGTTCAATAGTTCGTTACAACCTTCACACCCCAGCCAGGCCGCATCCGGTATCTTCATCTCCTGGAGGTTGGTGCCACAGGCACCGTCGAACAAGAGGATTTTTTCGTCAACAAAATTCATATCACAGGTACCCCTTGTTTAAACACTCAAGGATATTAGCTTTTCCCGTCGACTCTTCAACAGGGGAAGTACTAACAGGGCTAAAGGTTCTGCTGTTTTTTGGCATTATCAGCCGCGCAGGAGATACAGACCCCTGCCGTTTCATATAGGCCATTCTTCTCATTGTAAAGAGACGCTGGCCGCAAGTGCAACGAGCAAGTCACCCGGAAGCAGAGGTCACACGCTTTGCTCTCGGCGTCATCAGATTTGTAACCACAGATGTGGCAGACCCAGAGGCCTCTTTCGATATCGTTGCTGCGAGCCATATGACACCCTATCAATAGAATTCGTGTTCAATACTCCAAATTTTTAACTGTCATTATGCCCGTGGTTTCAGGCAAAGGCAAGCGGAGGAGGGGGGCATGCAAAAGCTAGATATCGAGGAACGCCATGTTGAACTCATCCAGGCTGACGACCAGGCAACGGTCGAGCAATTTTGGCGTTTTCCAGAGTACACTGAAGAGTTCGTTGACCATCAGACCAGCGATGATCACCACGTTGTCCGGTGTCACTGGAATCGTACCTTCAGGTTGCACGGCTCCGGCGAAGATCTCGTCGAAGGGCTGTGACTTTCCAGCCAACAAGGTCAACACCTGGCCATGATTACCGTTGAGGCCACCATGCACAAAGTAGCTTCCAGGCTGGGTCGCACGATAGAGGCTAAAGCGGCTCGGGTAGTTATCGAGGCAATCAGCTACACCATGCACGCCATCAGGTAGCAGGAAAGAGTCATCGATACGACCTGGCAGTTCGACAATCTCTGTTGATGAGTTGATCTGATTGAGTCGTTCTTTAGCCAGCGGCAGTTTGGCCCGACCGACGTCCTTTTCGCCATACAAGGTCTGGCGATTCAGATCGGGCCAGTCGAGGCAGCCGTCATCAACCAGATAAAGCCGACCGATCCCGGCGCGCACCAATAGTTGACTGACTGTTGCCCCGAGGCCACCGACGCCGGCGATCAGGAGAGAGGACTCTTCTATGGTCCGCTGTTTCTCGGCACCCCAGTGAAGAATCTGTCGGGCGTAACGATCTGTTTCAATCACGTTCAGCCCCCGGCTCCAGGCGGGAAAAACGCGAGGACATCGCCATCAGAAAGTGGCGTCTGTAACCCCTGTAGATGCAGGATGTTCTTACGATTGACCAGAATAATAGTCCCGGTGTGGGACGCCCCCTTCTCATCAAGCAGTTTATGCAGAAAAGGCGTGGAGATCTGTGCCTGGGTTTTATTCAGCACACTCTGCACGGTATCGCCTTCAACCCATGGAATATCTATAGCGTCACGCTTCAAAAGGATGCGGATCAAGCTGAAGAATTGGATTTTTAGCATCGTTTACGTCCCTAGCAGCCGGCCTGACAATCAGGGCTGAAGCGAAAAGTTGGATGTTTGAGACCAGACTTTAGCTCATTTGAGAATAATAGCCGTAGCTATTGGTCGAAAAGGAGCTGAGATATGGACCAAACAGGCGAATTTGCAGCCAGTTCATTGATAGCCCGGCAGACTGCTAGGCCATTCTCTGCTGGAAAGCAGCGTAGCTGTTGGTGCCGTTCAAGACCTGCTTGCCGGGGAACGTTGTCCGGGTGCGGATCCAATGATAATAGAGGCCCGCATCATTGGTCTCACCGATCAGTACTGCGCCAACCACCTGTTGCTGCTCGTTGAGAAAAACCTTGCGGTAGCGCCCGGTGGTTTGATCATGAGTACTGACGATTTGCGCAGTGTCATTCATGCAGTCACCTATGGCGGCGATGTCGACACCGAAGACCTCGGTGATGTTGTTTTTCAGACTTCCAGAATAGGCACAACCCATACCCAGCATGTTCAGAGCAGCGTTCTCCCCTTGTTCAACAGCGGTCATCCAATTGCCCTGAATGATCGGTTCACCGGTGACGAAATCCTTGCCTTCAGCGGTGTCTCCTGCAGCGTAAACATCGGCATGACTAGTGCGGCAGTAGTCGTCGACCACAACTCCGTAATTGACCTGTAATCCGGCGGCACGAGCCAGCTCATTGTTCGGCTCTACACCTTTACCGACGATCAACATGTCACTGACCAAACAGTCGCCGGAGGCCAGCTGCAATTTCAGCCGAGCACCTTCTTCGATCGCGACGATATCGTTTTGTTTATGCAGTTGCAGACCATTCTCCACAAATCGTTTTTCAAGGATCGCTGAACTTTCCGCATCGAGCATCCGGCTAAAAATTCGGTTGGATCCGACCACCAGATGCTTCTCGGCGGACGCAGGAGCATGTGAGAGCAGCGGCAGACTGACCAGACCAGCGCCGATCGCCGTTATACACTTGGCATTCTGCATCAGCTCGGCCAGTTTTTCGGCGTCAGCCAAGTGGCGTAGCACACTGGACCGGTCAGACTTGACAGTCAACTGGTGTGCTTCGGCCCCGGTCGCCAGCAAAAGCTTGCCAAAGATGACGCGGCTGCCATCGTCCATCTCCAACTGCCGACTTTCCGCATCGAGCGCGATGACGTTACGGCCAAACAGGGTCGTGATCCCGGCCTTTTGATAGTAGTCGCGATCGACGATGAAGAGATTCTCGCGCTCGGTCTTGCCACCCACAAAGTAGGGCGTTATCACCCGAGAGTAAGCCGGACAATCCTCGCGATCAATGATCGCCACCGATGCATCAGCGGTATGTTTGCGAAGGGTTTTAAGCGCCTGCAATCCCGCGGCACTGTTGCCAACAATGACGTAATCGAAAGCTTCTGCCATACCAAAACCTCACATTAAAGGAAAGGAGCCCGCAAGAGATGCGGACTCCCTACATTCAGCAAGCAGAGGATCTAAGCGAGCCCAAGAGACTGCAATTTTGCCCCGGTCGGGATGCCGTCACTGCCCCAGCCACGCACTTCGTAATAATCTGGAAGCATTGCTGGCAACTTGGAAACCTCACCCTTGAACGGACCATCAGGCAGGGGCTCTTCAAGCATCCGTTTCGGCAGTTTATCCTGAGATGGATCAATCCCTGCCTTGAGGTTGAAAACCCGTTCCAGGTTGTAGATGCGATCACCCGCTTCGAGCAGCTCTGCGTCGCTCATGCTTGTGCCGGTGGCCGCATTGCAGAACTTAGTAAACTGCGGCACGCCAATACCAAAAGTGGTAAAGAGGCAGACACCGGCTGAATCGACCACGGCTGTGAAATCCTGAAAGGTTTTCAGCCAACCTGCCTTGCCATCGGTCTCAGCGGGATCGAGTTTCTCCGGCAGACCAAGAATCTCGGGAGAAATCAGGTAACCACGCACATGGCAGGCTCCTCGGTTACTGGTCGCGTACTCCAGTCCCATGCCTTGCACCGCACGCGCGTCGTATGCGGGAAATTCGAGTTTTTTGACCGACATCGACAACTCGGGGACGCCGTAGCTTTCAGCCAGGCGGTAAGAACCAAGGGCGATCTTCTTGCCAAAACCTTCGCCCTTACCAGTCATTTCAATCAACTTGACCATAGCATCGGCATCACCAAAGTTCAGAGGCATGCCGATTTCCTCTTCGCTGATCAAACCTTTCTCGAAGAGTTCCATGGCGCAGCCGATCGTTGAACCGGCCGTTATGGTGTCCATACCCGCCTCGTTGCAGATATAGTTGGCCTTGGTGATCGCGGCCAGATCGGAGATACCACAGGCCGCACCAAGCGCCCAGAGCGTCTCATATTCCGGCCCTTCACCGGCACCAGCATACTTGTTGTCGACCAGCTTGGTTACGCGACCGCAACTGATGATACAACCCAGACAGCTCTTGTTGCGCTTCAAGTAGCTGGAAGCCAACGCTTCACCGGAGATCGCCTCGGCTCCTTCGAAGGTTCCAGACTGAGCGTTGCGCGTTGGCAGGCCGCCACTCTGGTTCATGACGTTGACCAGTACCGGGGTTCCCAAAGCACCCAATCCTTCACCGGTCACCGGATTCTCCTTGAGCATGCCATAAGCTTCAAGAGCCGCGTCACGGTAGGCTTTAGGATTGGCAACCTTAACGCCACCAGTTCCCCGTACGGCAACGGCCTTGAGGTTCTTGCTGCCCATGACCATACCGACGCCGCTACGGCCAGCGGCACGATGCTTGTCATTGACAATACAAGCGTAATGCACGCCGATCTCTCCGGCCGGACCGATGCAGGCGACTTTGGCATCACCGTGAAATTCGCCCAGGATCGCATCTTCCGTCTCGTTGGTCGACTTGCCCCACAGGTGGAGAGCACCAATCAGTTCGGCCTTGCCGTTGTGAATCTGCAGGTAAACCGGGTGAGCCGATTTGCCTTCGAAGATGATCATGTCGAAGCCAGCGTACTTAAGTTCGCTGGGGAAATAACCGCCGGAATTGGAACTGGCAATGGTGCCAGTGAGAGGTGACTTGGTCACCACCATGTAACGACCATTAGCGGCACCGTAAGTGCCTGTCAAAGGGCCAGTAGCCATGATTAATTTATTCTCCGGGCTCATCGGCTCGACTTCCGGAGAGATCTCTTCGACCAGGTATTTTGAAGCCAGACCGCGACCGCCGACATAAGCCTTGGCCCATGCTTCGTTGAGCGCTTCGGTCTTACAGGTACCCGCCGTCAGATCAACGCGTAGTAATTTACCTTTCCATCCCTTATCCATATCAGACCTCCATCTGCCCATCTTTCATCGTGTTGACGAAACGCAGCACTTTCTGCCGCAACGGTGTGTCTTCCTCACCCAGCGTCAAACACTGGGTCGGACAGAAGGCCACGCACTCGGGAGTGTCCCCTCCGCAGAGGTTACACTTGTCCGCCTTGCCGGTACTGTCAACATACTTGATCATACCGAAGGGGCAGGCGCTAACGCAGGTCCGACAACCGACGCATTTGACGTCGTCAACCGTAACAACACCACTGGACATGTCCTTCGTGATAGCGTTTTTCGGACAGGCTTTTTCGCACCAGGGGTCGTCACACTGCATGCAGGTCACAGTGATGAACTTGGCTTCATCGAGAAAAACTTCGTTGTAGATGCGGGAACGACTGGGAACGAACTCACCGACATTCTTAAAAGAACAGGCCAGTTCGCAGGTTTTGCAGCCAACACATTTGGCCGGTTCGATGCGAATCAATTTTTGCATATGCAACCTCCCTTGCTCTTTCCTGGGTCCACGTGCCTCTAGCGGATTCAGGTGTTAGAAAACCCATGCTGCATCAACACTATTATTGAAGAACCATAAAGCTTCAAAGCATCAGAACAAACAATCTCTCGCTACGGACGGTCAAATCAGACAGTCTCACCACGGTTGTATAAAGTGTTTTCACACCAGAGATAAAAGGGCTAAAGGGGATCAAAGAAACCTATTAACACACCATAACCATTAGTCAAATCCAAAACCAGCATGAAACGTCTTTTCTACAGGAAGCTGAAATGATAAAGACTCAACCGCATGCATAAATCCGGAGATGATCGGATGATAACAACGAATCCTGCTGGCAACATCACTATTTATCGTCGACAAGATTCTCATCGTCGCTCTGCGCTCAGCAATAAAGTCACGTAATCTTTGTTTTCTAACGCGCGCCAATTAACACAAAAACACCGTTATTTAGCTACCCACACACATAGACACATAAGCAACAGATTTTGCGAAAGAATGCTTCTCATAAAAATCAGTTTAATTTGCTCAATAAATTTAGGTACATCCGTAAGCTACAAACCTTGGCGTCAAAATCACAAAGAAACATGGCATACAATTTGCCATTCCTTGACCTATCCATAAGCTCTGATTGTAGAGCTTTACACTTTCGGGACGCGAGGAGTTGATTATGCAAGAATGTGAACTGTTAAGCACCTGCGGGTTTTTTAAAAAGTACGGGAACTCGCACGATTTCGCTTGTCGTGGCTTCATCAAAACCTTCTGCAAAGGAGACAAACTAGACGACTGCAAACGCAAGGATTACCGCAAGGAGCATGGAACGCCGCCACATGAGGACATGCTACCGACCGGCCAGATGATGCCCAAATAAACCGAGGAGCTACCCGATCGGGGCTCTTTGCAAGCACCGGAGCGAGACTTCTCCCTCTCTTGTAAAAACGCCCTGCCGTCACAATCGGCAGGGCGTTTTTATTTTCCCTGGAAAGCTGAGCATGAGGGCGGAGACAGAATCGTTTCTTGACCAGTAAAGAAGAAGCGGTATTATTCTCCATAGATTTAATGAAACCTGAGAACACTCAAAAGGACAATCAAATGCTGACTCGCTCTTTCAATCCACCCGTTCGCACCCTGATGGGCCCTGGCCCCTCTGACGTTCACCCCCGCATTCTTGAAGCGCTCTCTCGGCCGACCATCGGCCATCTGGACCCTGCCTTTATCACCATGATGGATGAGCTAAAGGAGTTGCTGCAATACGCCTTCCAGACCAGGAACATTATGACCATGCCGGTCTCCGCCCCTGGATCGGCCGGTATGGAAAGCTGTTTCGTGAACCTGGTAGAACCGGGCGACAAAGTTATCGTTTGTCAGAACGGTGTCTTTGGCGGCCGTATGAAAGAGAACGTCGAACGCAGTGGCGGCTTTGCGGTGATGGTGGAAGATACTTGGGGAGAGGCGATCAATATTGACAAACTTGAAGATGCGCTGAAAGACAATCCGGATACCAAGATCGTCGCTATGGTTCACGCCGAGACCTCCACAGGGGCACAGTCTGATGTGTCCTCCCTGGTTAAACTGGCCCGTGCGCACGGCTGCCTGACCATTGTCGATGCGGTAACTTCCTTGGGAGGTACACCTCTCAAAGTCGACGAGTGGGAGATCGATGCCATCTACTCAGGCTCGCAGAAATGTCTCTCCTGCACGCCTGGCCTCTCTCCTGTGAGCTTTAGCGAACGTGCCTTGGAGAAAGTCCGCAATCGTCAGACCAAGGTACAGAGCTGGTTTATGGATCTGAATCTGGTTATGGGCTATTGGGGAACTGGAGCCAAGCGCGCCTACCACCATACTGCTCCGATCAACGCGCTTTATGCCTTGCATGAAGCACTGGTTATTCTACAAGAAGAAGGTTTGGAAAACGCCTGGGCACGACACCAGAAAAATCACCTGGCACTCAGGGCCGGGTTGGAAGCAATGGGGCTGACATTCATCGTCAAAGAGGACGACCGTTTGCCGCAATTGAACGCCGTCACCATCCCTGCTGGAGTTGACGATGTTGCCGTTCGCAATCGACTGCTCAACGAATACAACCTTGAGATCGGTGCCGGCCTTGGCGCCTTGGCTGGGAAGGTCTGGCGGATAGGTCTTATGGGGCATGCCAGTCGCGCTGAAAATATCCTGCTCTGCATCGGCGCCCTCGAGTCGGTGCTGGGTGACCTGGGCGCCGACATCAACCGTGGCGTCGCCCTGCCCGCCATGCAAAGAGCGCTCGCCGAATAGTTCTCGGCTCATTCCGCAAACGAAAAAACCCGCAGCGAAGGACACTCCGCTGCGGGTTTTTAACTCTTCGAATTGATCACTTGACCTGCCAGTCGCCTTTGGCTCCTTGCAGATACCAGCCTTTGCGGGCCTTGTCACGCCAGGACTCTGCAAAAATAGCCTGAATTTCGTCGACCTTATCGGGGAAGCCATTGGCCGTGGCGATCTCTTTGTAGAGTCGCAATCGATCATGGTTCTCGGCCTTGATCAGGCGCGTAAGCTCGGCCCGTTCCTTCAGGCCGATCCCTTCGGCGGTGCGAACCTCGAGCAGGCCGTCGCGAGTGATGCCAACGTGCCCTGAATCGAGAAAGGGTGCTAACTGCTCGAAACGCGCCGTCATGTCCGCCTTGATGGCGCGGATCTCAGGCGTGGTCACATCGAGATCCGGAGCGGCATAGGCAACCGTCGGCTCGAAAATTCTGAGATAACTGCTCCCTGGCTGGGCAGGCACCTTGTCAACGGGCTTAGCCGGTTCACCATAGACCTCATCGACGATGCGGTCGGCAACGCCGCGGATCTCCTCGGCAGGGAAGTAGATGTTGATGGTCACGCAGGAGACTACAGCGCCGATCGCCAACAGGCAGAGTCCTCGGATGAGACGTTTCATGCAAACCTCCGTTCAGAGTGATTAAGGATTTTTCTCATAATGACACCATACAGATCGACTATACACCAAGCCTGGCCAATATCAACGATCAGTTCGTTCGATACGCTTGAGACGACGCACCATTTCCTTAAATGAAACCGTCGGCGAGGACACCACCACGTCGATGCGCGGCGGCAGCAGACCGCCATAAATCAGGTACTGATCAGAGCCTTCACGACCGGTCCCCTCAAGCTGGAAGCGGTCGTTCTCCAGCTGGCAGATGATACCGATCTTACGGTAACGATAAAAATCGATGAACTTGTAAATCCCCTGGGAAAGAGCTGCAGAGAGGCCGCCCATGCTGAGCGTGTTGAGGTTGCGGATCGCCTTGACACTGATATTGCGGGTTCCCTCGGGACGGGTCTCCAGTTTGGCGTGCAGTTCCGAGGGGATGCCGTCAAACAGACGCAGGTCATGGATGTAACCGTCGGCGATGCCGTTCATCTCGCCAAAGGCGAAGGTGTTGGTCAGCTGGTAGAGATCGATGCCGCTAAAATCAACATCGGCATGATAGGTCGGGAAACGCGAGAAAGGCGCCTCCACACGCATATTGTTGACCGAGAAGGCGCCGCCAAAAGCATGCATCGAGGCGTCACCGACGGTGCTGATCTCATCTTTGGCGATGCGAACTTCGCCCAGACGGGCGTTCAACAGGCCGCCCATTTCAGGCCATGCCATACTCTTGGCAATTTGATGCAACTCGACATCCTGCACTTCGAGCGATGCCTGCAACTGCGGCACCAGCTCTGGCAGATCGAGCTGCAGGGCGGTCAACCGCATCTTGCCGCCGGCGACGGCCAGTTCGAGGGGTTGCTGCAGATGCCAGCGGTTGGTAGACGCCTGCAGCTCCAGCCGGCCAGGACCTGAATTGAACAGACCACCCTGCAAGCGCGACCACTGCAGGCTGGCAGTTTCGGCCAGATCGTCCGCCGCCGGGCCGCTTTGCCGCAGGTGGATCGGCAAGCGTCCGTGCAGACCGTCGATCCTGGCGTCCTTGCCCCAGGCGATGGTCACATCGGTCGGCACCATATCCAGATCAAGGTTCCAGTTTCCCTGCCGATGTCGGGCGGCACCGTCAAACATCAGCCGTCCATCCAGAGAGACCCGGTTGATGCCCGGCAGCAGTTCACCGGTCAAGGTCTGGAGCGTCTGCTGAAAAGCACCGTTCATCTGCGGAACTTCGACTTGTCCTCTCAGGCTGGTCTCGCCGTCGACAAACACCCCGGTAAAGCGACCGTTGACCAGGCTGGCCAGGTCGACTTCGGCTGAGGTCAGTTCCAGACGCTGCCGGTCGCGCAGCCAGCTCCCCTTGAGGGCAAAGCTGGCGGGTAGCTCCTGCAGGCTGCCATACCAACTATCCAGTAGCGCCTCGGTGGCACCGACCCGCCCGGACAGATCAAAGCTCAAGCGCTCGCCGGTCAATTCCAGACGGCCGTTCATATCGAGTTTACCGCCAATCAGGCCGGCCATACCGTCTTCAGCCTGGTAGTCAAGAGCGTCCATCGCAAGGGACTCAAAGGTGACCGCCAGATCAATGTCGGGAGCTGTCTGCAGTGCGAGCCGCCCATGCAAAAGTCCTGAGAACCCGGCGCCGGTCACCTTGCCGGTCAAGTCGACGCCCGGCAGGCTCAGGCGGCTATTCCGGAAGCGCAGTTTGCCCTTCACTGACAGCTCTTGCAAATCGGGGAGGCCGTCGGGCAGAGGAAACCCGCCTTTGCTGGCCAACCGCCCTACGTCGATCACCTGCAGCGACCAGTCACCCTGCCAGGCAGATTCAGCCGGAGTCCCTGACAGAGACAGGGTTGCCTCAGCCAGGAGGGAGACGCCGTCCAGAGCGGTGAGAGTCAGGCGCTCACAGCCAAGCGTCAGCTGTTCGTCATGCCACTCGCTGTGCACATCACCCGCCAGAGTGCCGAGTTCACCGAGGTTGGTCGCCAGCCGTGCCTTGCTAATCCGGGCGGAATCTTGACCAACCTCGAACAGGCCTTGCATCGTCAGGTCACGTGGCGCGAAGGCTGATGTCGGCATGGCCATGCCGACATTTTTTAATAATTCGGCAGGACTCGCCACCGCCACACTCCAGCTGCCGTTCATACGCTGATCGGCCCAGGTCCCGGCCAAATCCAGCGTCGTGGCACCGGCCAGCCCGACACTGCCGGTCAGCTCCAGCCGTGCTGCATCGCCCTGCAGCCCAAGATTTATATTCAGCCATGGCCAGTTTTGATCAGCCATCTGCAGCGCACCGGCAGCGGTCTGCAGGCTGGCTTCAAGGCGTTTATCGCGGAGGCGGAGATCAAGGACAGGCGAGGTCAGTTGCCAGTGCAGGTTGTTAGGCCATGGCACCGGTTCACCCAGGGAGGTGAGCAGCCCGCCGAGTTCGGCGTCATCGAGTTGGGCCAGACTCAGCTTCACGCCAAGAGTCTGATCGGATCCGGGCGCGAGTATTACCGGTTGGGCGAGCAGATTTTTCCCATCCCAGGAGAGTTCATCAAGGGTCAAGGTGAGGCCGTCTTCCCAGCGAGCATTGCCGGTCAATTTTAACGGCAGAGCGGGGGCCGTGCCAGTGATGGCTGAGATGGCAAAGGGAAACTGTCGATCCAGACCGCCCTCTGCAGCGATCCGGTCGAGCAGGAAGTTGCGCGCGCCAAAAGTCAGTTCGACACGACCATTTTCGAGGCGCCAGGTATCGATGCCCAGCGGCGGATCCTCTGGCCAGATGGCCTGCTCTTCGGCCGCCTGTTGTTCTGAGGCCGTCCAGATCAGTTGCGGTTCGCGGACCACCAGCTCGTCGATCCGGCGTTGCAACAGGCCAGCCCAGGAAAACTTGACGTCGATAGCGGCCACGTCGAGCTGGAGTTCATTGGGCCTGGTAAGGGTCAGACCGGTCAGGTGCAGCCAGCCATCGCCGTATGCCAGCCTCTCACACGCAACCTCTGCATCGAGTGCAACGGCGGCTCTTGCTGTCAGCCAGGAGCGGACAACCCCATCCAGCAACCGATCGGCTGCGAGCCAGAGGCCACCGACCGTGCTCAACAGCACCAGCAGGGTTGAGCTAATCAGTATGCGCGCCCCTTTAGTCATAAGAATACGGCCCTATAACCCAAAAGAAGGTTTTGTTTACCACGACACCAAGAAATGCATTTTACAGGGCAAAGATCAATCTTTTCTATTTCGCAACTTTGATCTTTGAGGAAAATGCGATGATTGACTCCGTGCCTCGGTGGCTTAGTGGCTAACCTTTGTTTTGACAATAAGTCTGTAAGAATAACTCTACTACATAAAAGGTCTTCAGGAGTCTGCACCAGACCCCCACGCCTCAGTAATTTTCATGCCCGCTCTTCTGCAGGTAATAATCATAATTCCCTTCGTAGGGTATCATCTCACCATGATCAATCGCAAAAACCCTTGAAACCAGCGAGCGCAGAAAGTGACGGTCGTGACTAACCAGAATCACGGTACCAGCAAATTTTTGTAGCGCTTCAAGCAGCACCTCACGCGACTGAATATCGAGATGATTGGTCGGCTCGTCAAGCACCAGAAGATTGATCGGCCGAGCCAGCAGCATCGCTAGCACCACCCGACTCTTCTCGCCCCCGGAGAGATTGGCGATCCGTTTGTCGACATCATCGCCCTGAAAGAGAAAAGCGGCGCAGAGATTGCGAATCACCCCGATTGAAGCCATTGGCATCACATTCTGCACGGTCTCAAAGACAGTCTGTTTCGGGTTGAGCAGATCCATCGAGTGCTGGCTGAAGTAGCCGAGGTTGACATTAGCGCCAATCGTCACGCTGCCGGAGGTCGGTTCGGTCTCACCAGCCAGGCATTTCAGAAAGGTCGACTTACCAGCACCGTTGACCCCGACCACAGCAACCTTATCGCCGCGCCTGATCAAGCCGGAGACACCGCCGAAAACCGATTTCTCCTGGCCATCAACGCCCGGCCAGATCTTGGCCAGATTCTCAACCTTGGCAGCATCATCGCCCGAGCGCGGTGGCTCGGTGAATTCGAATTTGACGACTTTTTGTTCGGCGGGAATGACTATCCGCTCGATCTTCTCCAACTTCTTGACTCGCGACTGCACCTGGGCAGCATGTGAGGCTCTGGCCGCAAAACGAGCGATGAAATCCTCTTCCTTGGCGAGCATATCCTGCTGGCGACGATGGCTGGCGAGCAGCTGATCGCAACGAATTTCCCGCTCACGCAGATAGAAGTCGTAGTTACCACCATAAGTAGTGATGGTGCCAGCGCCAACCTCGACGATGCGGGTGACGAGACGGTTCATAAACTCCCGGTCGTGACTGGTCATCATCACTGCGCCCTTAAACTCGGTCGCCAGCCAATTTTCCAGCCAGACAATCGATTCCACGTCGAGGTGGTTGGTCGGCTCGTCCAGCAGCAGCACATCCGGATTGATGGTCAGGATCTTCGCCAGGGCGATGCGCATCTTCCAACCACCGCTGAAACTTTCCACCGGTCGGACGTAATCTTCAGGACCGATGCCAAGGCCAGTCAGAACCGCTTGGGCGCGGTGCTCCAGATCGTAGCCACCGCGATGTTCGAACTCCTCTTGAGCATCGCCATACTTCTCCAAGAGCTCTGCCAGAGCAGCATCGGCCATCGGTTCGCACATCGCCACTTCCATGACTTTGATCTCGTCACCAAGGTGCATGGTGCGGGCAGAGGCAGACATAACCTCGGCCAGCGCCGAACGTCCGGCCATCTCGCCGACATCCTGGGAGAAGTAGCCAATCACGGTCTTTTTACTGCAGCTGATCTCGCCGCTGTCGGGACTTTCCTCGCCGGTGATCAGGCGAAAAATAGTCGACTTGCCAGCCCCGTTCGGGCCAACCAGTCCACTGCGGCTACCGGAAGTGATCTGGACACTGGCGTTCTGGAACAGGATGTGGGTGCCGTGCTGGCGGGTGACATTCGTCAGATGAATCATGTGTTACCTCAAAGAGCCGGGGAGCAGCCAACTGGCTGCTCCCCGGGAAATCATTTTGCAGAGCGTGCTTCACACTTCTACAACACACCATAACCTTTGTCACGTGCAAAACTTCTTTTGCACGAACGGCACAGACTCTTTCTTCTGCCAGAAAGTACGATATCCTAAAGTGCGACAAGTCATCAGGAGCTCATCATCGAAGTTGAGTTTCGATCAACCATAGTCGTGAAAAACTTTATATATGCTAAGAAATCTATTGACCTGAAAGGTAAAAATATATTAACTGACTAAAATGGTCACATTTAGAAGGCCACTTATAATCTCAGAAAAAATTGATTTTAACCATGTCGGAGGGAGGAACAAATGAACACAACAGCAACAACCGACCAAGGCTCGGGACTACAGATCAGAGACACCCTGGCAAAAGATTATGCAGATATCTATACGCAAGAGGCACTTGTCGCTCTCACTTTCATGGCCCAACACAACACCGAGCAAAAACGCCTGATGGCTGAGCGAGACCAACGCCGCACCTTACGTATTAAACAATGGAAGCCCATTGCCTTTCTCGATCCGAACGACGTTATCAAGGGAACCGGCATCAAGGTACAGGACGCACGCGACGGCAAATTTGTCGGCGCCGTCATTCCGCACGATCTGCAACGTCAGTGGCTACAGGGCACCGGTCCGGCCGCCAAGCCCAATTCTCCGATCAAAGCAAACTTGAGGAATGTCGCCTATGCCCTCCTCTCCGGGGCCGACGGCTGGATGTTTGACGGTGAGGATGCCCTCGGTCAGATCACCACCATGTCGCTCGACAACCAAGTCAGCCTCAAACTTGCCATTGCCCACGATCCACTCTTTCTTGAAGTCGCCGAAGCGGTCTCGGTAGAGATGAACATCTGGGCACAAGAGTTTTTCGGCCGCAGCATTATCATCGACTGGCGCGCCCAGCTTGATTTCACCACCAAGATTTTCCGCGCTCGAGGCCTGCACCTTGATGACCGTCACATTCGCGTGAATGGCGAATCGCTGTCCGCATCAATCGTCGACATGACTCTGTATGTGGTTAACAACCATAAAGCTCTGCTCGACGCCGGTTCCTCCATCGTTCTCTACCTGCCAAAAATTCAGACTGCTGAAGAAGCCGGATTCTGGAATCGAATGATGACCGCTCTCGAAGGCCACCTGGAACTTGACGAAGGCACCATAAAAGCTTACGTGCTAGTGGAGCAGCTGGAACAAACCTTTCAATTGATGGAAATCCGAGCTGCTTTGGGGCTGCATTTCGTTGGCTTCAACACCGGCCGCTGGGACTACATCAACAGCGTCTCCGATGCCAATTGCTGGGATCCTGATTTTGTGAACCCAAACATCGAATCAATCGTTATGACCTACGGCTACATGCGTAATTACGAAGATCGCGTACGCCGCGCCGTCAACACTCCAGATGCCAATGGCAACTATGCCCTCTGGCAAGGCGGCATGGAGCCGAATATCCCGGTCGGCTCAAAAGAAGGCGTCGCCAGCAGCATGAAGAAGGCCAAAGCCGGTGCGGTTCGTGAGCAGCAGGAAGGCGCCAGCGGCAAATGGATCGCTCACTGGAAGATGGCTCACATTCTTCGTCCGGTCTGGGAAGACGTTGGTGAAGCCAATCAGCTCGGTCGTGACTTCCCGGCCCTCGGCTACACGGCTGACGATGCGGCAGGGCTGACCTTGCTCGAGACGGCTCCACGTACCGTACGCGGTGCGCGCAACTTGCTGAGTGTGGCCCTCCAATATGGCAACGCCTTCGGCCAGGGACTTCAGGCCGCGGCTCTGAAACCGGCGGACTTCTTTGGCAACGACGACATTCTCTACCTGATGGAAGATATGGCCACCGGCGAGATTCGCCTGAGCATCCTTTGGGAATGGATTCACAAAGGGGCGGCCCTTACCGAAGACGACGCCGAGAGTGGTTTAAAAGCCGGTGACGTCTTCAGCGTGGAGATCTTCGCCCGCCTGCTCGAAGAAGAATACGCCAAGCTGCTGGCCGCCGGGAACCGCGACGTGCACGACAATTCCAAGGCCACCACGCTGCCGATCGCACGAGCCATTGTTGAAGCCTATGTGCTTGACCCGGTCAAAGCACCCTGGTACATCGACCTGCTCAACATTAATCTGAACAACCATGATCTGGGCGTAGCCAGAGCACGTATCAGCAAATACACAGAAACTTTCAAGAACATGGGCGTGCGCATCACTGAGAATCTGGACACGTTGCCGGCCGGGAGGGAATCATGAGTACATTCAATGAAGAGGTTAAAATAACCCGCGACTGGTTCGCCAGCCCTCGCTTTTCCGACATCTTGCGACTCTACACGGCCGACCAGGTTGTTGAGCAGCGTGGCACGATTCCAGTTGATTACACCATCGCCCGAGATGCGGCAGTGGCCTTTTATGACCGTTTGCAGGAGTTGTTCTCCGCAGGCAAATCGATCACCACCTTCGGCCCCTACTCTCCCAGCCAGGCTGTCGCCATCAAGCGTGTTGGCATCGAGGGCATCTACCTGGGTGGCTGGGCCACCTCGTCCAAAGGTTCGATCAACGAGGACCCTGGCCCTGACTTGGCCAGTTACCCCTTAAGTCAGGTTCCTGACGAAGCGGCGCCGTTGGTCAGAGCACTGCTCGCCGCAGACCGCAATCAGTATTTTCTGCGTCTGCGCATGAGTGAAGAAGAGCGCTCTCAGATCCCTGAGATCGACTACCGGCCTTTTATCATTGCCGACGCCGATACAGGTCATGGCGGGGACGCCCATGTGCGTAACCTGATCCGTCGATTTGTTGAAGTTGGTGTGGCTGGCTATCATATCGAAGACCAGAAGCCAGGCGTCAAAAAGTGCGGTCATCAGGCCGGTAAGGTACTGGTTCAGGTGGATGAGCAGGTCAAGCGCCTCAACGCCGCCCGCCTGCAACTCGACATCATGAAGGTGCCGGGGATTATCGTAGCGCGTACCGACGCGGAAGCAGCCACTTTCCTCGACGGTCGCGGCGACGAACGCGACCACCACTTCATCCTTGGGGCGACCAACACCAACATCCCCAACTACAAGACATCCTTTTTGGCGATCATGCGCCAGTTCAACAGCAAGGGCGTTGCCGAGATCAACGGCCACCTTATGTACCGCATCTCGGAGAATCTCTATGCAGAGGCCGACAAGTGGCTCGACAAAACCGGACTGTCTGCAGAGATTGACGCAACAATCAAAACCATGCCGAGCCGTAACACCGCCGACATCAATGCAGCTCTCGACCATGCCGCCACGCGCCTGCTGGAACTCTGGCAGATGGAAGCCTGTCTCAAAACCTACGGCGAGGCCGTTGCCGACGTTATGGCTTTCCACATTGACGAAGGTTCAGAGCTGCCGATGACCGTTGAGGAATGGCACACTTATGTGGAGAACTCTTCGTTCGTCGAAGCTCGAGAAAAAGCGCGTTCCATGGGCTTCAACATTATCTGGAACTGCGACATTGCCCGCACCCCTGAAGGGTATTATCAGGTCAGGGGCGGTATCCCCTACGCCATTGCCAAATCCCTCGCTGTCGCACCATTTGCCGACATCATCTGGATGGAAACCAAAACCGCAGATCTGCCCGATGCCAGGATTTTTGCCGATGCCATCCACGCGGTTTACCCCAACAAGATGCTCGCCTACAACCTGTCGCCCTCATTCAACTGGGATACCACAGGCATGAGTGAAGATGACATGCGTCAGTTCCCGGCCGAGCTTGGCAAACTGGGCTTTGTCTTCAACTTCATTACCTACGGTGGTCATCAGGTCGACGGCCTGGCAGGCGAGGAATTTGCCACTGCCCTCAAGGAAGACGGCATGCTCGCCCTGGCCCGTCTGCAACGCAAGTTGAGACTGATCGATTCACCTTTCAAGACCCCGCAAAGCTACGTCGGTGGGCCACGCTCCGATGCCGGTCTTATGGCCACGTCCGGCGGCACCGCCACCACCAAAGCTATGGGCAAAGGCTCCACCCAGTTCCAGCATCTGGTCGAAACTGAAGTTCCACCGAAACGCCTCGCCGACTGGCTCAAGCTCTGGACTGGCCACTACAATCTTGATGCGAAGCTGAGGGTCGTTCTCAAGCCACACGTCTCCGGTTCGGAACTGCTGGAGTTGACCCTTATCGATGCAAGCAACAACAAGATGGCTAACATCATCTTCGCCACCTTGCAGGATCGCCGCGACCGCAACATGTTATCGATCCGCGATCAGAATACCTTCAGTGAGGACTTCCGTCAGAAGCGCCTGATGACCCTGATTTCACTCTTTCTGATCCACCGCTACAAGGTCGACACAGTGCACTACGTCACCCCCACCGAGGACAATCAGCAGCAGGCCAAAGGTATGCTGGGCCTGGGTCTCTACGAAGACATTCAAACCGAGATTGGCCAAATCATTGTTGCTCGCGTCAACACTGAGCGAGTTAAAGGTCTGGTGAAACCGGAGAGTCAGGAGCTGATAAAACTTATTGCTAAAAGCTGAAAAGAGATAACCGGACTAGAGACAAAACGCCTCCTGACGATATATGGTCAGGAGGCGCTTTGCTTGGGGACGCGTAACATACCGTAAATGAGATGGATCAAAAGCCTCAATCAATGTGAGAGCTACTTTGTGGAATCGACACCAGCAACCGTCCAGACAAGCGGTCAGAACATCAAAACGCCCCGAATATCTACGGGGCGTTTTGCATTCATTTGCTTTCTGAGCGATTCCCGTCGTGGGAATCTAAATTGGACCACTCAACAACTGTAATCCAGACTTTATCAGTTTTAGATTAATGGAATTTTCCTAAATGGTCAGGTGGATCAGAGACGGGCATAATGTCTTCCTCCTTTGCACTTGAAATACCTCATTTTGCATTTGAGGTATTAGTAGTGTACCACAAAAAACCATCGGTAAGTCAATGGTAGAGGAATTTATTCGTTAAGAGCGCAAACGACCTCAGAATAAATCAGAGTAGCTCAACCCACCCGTGAGGATCAGGCAAGCGACCATACTGAATACCTGTCAAGGTGTCGTACAACTCTTGCGTCACCTTGCCGGTTGTTTTACCGTCACCAATTACTACGGTACGATCCTGATAGGTAAACTGCCCGACAGGAGAGATCACTACAGCAGTACCGGTACCAAAAGCTTCCGTAATACTCCCGCTTTCCACTCCGGCAAAGATCTCGTCAACCGACAAAGCCCGTTCTTCAACCGCCAGGCCATTATACCGGGCCAATTCCAGAACAGAGCGACGAGTGATGCCATCCAGAATCGTACCGTGCAGCGGCGAGGTCACCAACTTGCCGTCACAAACAAAGCAAATGTTCATGCTGCCAACTTCCTCGACATACGTCTTATCTTTGGCATCCAGCCAGAGGACCTGGTCATAGCCCTTTTCTGCCGCTTCACGTGCCGCGTACAAACTCGCGGCATAGTTACCACCAGTCTTGACTTCTCCGGTACCGCCCTGAGCCGCTCGCACATAATGATCTGATATCCATATCTTGACTGGCGCCAATCCACCCTTGTAGTAAGCGCCCACCGGACAGACAATAATGTAACAAAGATATTCATCGGCTGGCCGCACACCGAGCATTGGTTCGGAAGCGATCATAGCCGGACGAATATAGAGGCTGGTTCCTTCACTGTGCGGCACCCAGTCGGCTTCAAGTCGAATCAACTCCTTCAAAGCTTGCACCATAAAGGCTTCGTTAACTTCGGGCATGCACATACGCCGGGCGCTATGATTGAAACGACGGAAATTATCCGTCGGCCGAAAGAGAGCAATCTGTCCATCCGGGCGGCGGAAGGCCTTGAGTCCCTCGAAAATCTCTTGAGAGTAGTGCAATACCATTGCCGCAGGATCAAGAGAGAAAGGCTGATAAGGCTGAATGCGCGCATCATACCAACCTTGTCCGGTCTTATAATTCATGACGAACATGCGATCTGTGAACTGCTTACCGAAGATCAACTTGGTTTCATCTTCGATGCGCGGTTTGAGTTTTTCCAGGGGCAGAATTTGCAGGTCCATACGTTTGACGTCCTCCCTAAACACGGCTTATTCCAAGGCTTCATTACTGGAATTTTTAGCACAGAAAAGAACGCTTACGCAAGTTTTAAGCAGACAGGAGAGGAAGTGTGAGAAGGGATCATTCCTCTAGGTTCACCTTCTTTATCGAACCGAATTGCGCATCACCATACAACAGGTAACGCTGATTCTCGTCCACCTCCTCAGTTTCGAAGCGATCGAGGAAACGATGATATTCAGCCAGATCGGCCAAGTCTTTCAAGTCGACCGAGGAACGCTTGATACGCCAGAGATCTTCCATATGAGGCTCCTTTTGTCACATAACTTGCCTAATGACAGAAAAAGCATACCCTCATTCTCTAAACTTACAAGGTATTTTTTACAACATATGTAAAACGCGGTCTCATGAATCGATATAGCTGAGGTCAGGAAGAGCCTCTTACCCCTTGCATAAACAAAGAAGTTGCTGTTCTATTTGAGGACAGATGCAATTCTGACGGGAGACAAAAATGACTTATCAGGCGTTGTTACAGGCAATCGAAGTATTTGGACTGGACAGGCGGGCAACCCTGGCGCAGATCAAGGCGCGCCATCGGCAACTGGTCAAAAACCATCATCCGGACCGTGGCAGCGACGACCTTGACACGATTCGCAGGATCAATGCTGCCCATGAGACTCTGATAGCTTACTGCAAGGGCTACCGCTATTGTTTTACCGAGGAGGAGTTTCTGGAGCAGCTTCCCGAGGAACGCCTGCGTCGCCAGTTTGAGGGAGATCCCGTTTGGGGTGACGGCAAAAACGCGTAGAATTAGCTCTCAACGAGATCAAAGGTCTGGCTTTTATCGTTGAAATTGAAGATCTCGCCGGTTTCGATGATGTAGTACCAGCCGTAGATATTCAACGTCCCTGCTGCAAAGCGCTGCTTGATGTAAGGGTAGGTTAGCAGATTACGCATCTGTACCAGGATATTGATCTGCTCGGTCAGCCACTCGCGCTTTTCCGGGCATTCCTCAGTCATCTGGCGATCGACGCGACCCTTTACTTCCTTTGAGATTTCCAGCCAGCGACGCACATTCGGAATATGCGCCAACTCCTCTTGAGACTGGTTCAGTGCAGCGCAACCGCCACAGTTGGAATGTCCGCAGACCACAATATTCTGAACCTCAAGAACCTGCACTGCATATTCGATTGATGCAGTCGTCGCCACGTATTCCTCAGTGAACCGAAAAGGCGGCACGATATTGGCGACGTTGCGGACAGTGAACAGCTCGCCGGGCATGGTCCGTGTAAGCCTCTCGGGAACGACCCGGGAATCGGCACAGCCGATAAAGAGCGTGTGCGGCTTCTGCTGGCGACCAAGCTTCTGGAACAGCTCTTTGTGTGCCTCAAAATCTTTCTCGCGAAACTTGGCAATTCCCTTAAACAATTTCTCCATAAATCCTCATCAGCCAAATTAAGTCACATAGCCAAGCAAACTCTGCCAGCGCGATACACAACCCCACTGCCATTAACTCACGAGACCGCCGCTCGTCATCTGCGGGCGCGATAGCGGCGACACTTCATTGAACAAACAATCGAGAAATTCTTTCAGAAAACCATCATCACTCCGCTGCGGGAGCATCACCACACTGCGACCGCGCCGGTGTTCGAAACCTTCGGCACGAAAGCCGACCAGCTCGCCGCTCGCCAGGTAATTGCTGACCAGAGCTTGCGAAACATAAGCAATCCCATCGCCCTGCAGAACCGACTGCACCGTAAAATGCAGGTCATCTGAGACCAGAACACCATCAAAGCCACTGAAATCAAAACCATGTGTCGCAAGATTCTGACGCAACAGCTCCTTGGAACTGCAACCGTCGCGGCGAGCAAAGAGCCTGAACTTCTTCAGATCAGAAAGCTGGATAACCCCATCAATGGCAGGAATAGCAGCAGAGGCAGACGCGACCATCAACATTTCATCCTCGGGCAGGGAGAAATAATCGAAACCGGCAAAGTCCAGATTCAGGCGGTGCTCGATCACAGCAAGGTCGAACTCTTCATGGCGCAGACCTCTTAAAGCTTCTGCAGGTTGCTGAAAAACAAATTTGAGGTCGCTCAGATCAGAATGTATCCGCAGAAAGGCATTCAGGACCCGAGGCAGATAAGCCATACCGAAAGTAGGCGTACAACAGAGAGACAGGCGTTTTTGCGAGACGGATTTTTGCAGACAGTTCAGCAGCTCGCGCTCTTTTTCAAGGATTTCTTTGGCTTTGGCAAAAACCACCTGACCCGACGCGGTCAAAGCCAGTCTTTGGCCGGAGCGGTCGAGTAATTGTTGGCCAAAATACTCTTCGAGAAATTTGATACGCTGCGATACAGCGGACTGGGTAATGTGCAGTATTTCCGCAGCCCTGGAAAAGGTTCCTGCTTCAACCGAAGTGACCAGAGTATTCAGGTAACGCGTTTCCATCTAAATATCCATATATAGCATTAAAAACTATAAATCTTGCTTATGTGTGCCATTAGAATGATTCGTTTTACCCTATCATCAAAGACGAATATCATACAACAGATTCTAAATAGCTAATGAACCACTTCTTCAAAATTCTAATGAAAGAGATCACAGATTCCGGCCTGAACTTTACAAAGGAGGCTTACTCGATCTAAAGGCCACTAGTCGTTAGTTTACTGTTTTTTTTTGAGGCATTCAACGTGGAAAGGAGAAAACATGCATAGGAAGGTATCACTATCCAGGGCGCCCTGGCTGGTCAAGCTCCTTCCCCTGTTACTCATTCTGGGGGCATGCGCCACCGGAGCGATCAGGGAGAAGCAGTTAACACTACCAGTCATTGATGGCGCTACTTCAGTGGGCCAAGAGGCCTGCGCGGAGTGTCACGAAGGTATGAGTGCGGGGGTTCATTCGCGCTTGACCGGATTCGAGTATATGGGCGGCACCGAAGGGTGCGAAGCCTGTCATGGCGGCGGCAGCCTGCACGTCAACTCGGATGACAACGGTCAAATTCTCAAGTTTGGTGAACTGCTGCCAGAAGAATCCGCTGCAGTCTGTGCTACATGTCACACCGACGGCAAGCTTATGGACTGGACTCATGGCGAGCACGCCTTGAGCGACGTTTCCTGCAACGACTGTCACACAATTCATGGTGGCGAAAAAACAGCCCTAAAGAAGCAAGATCCAGAACTCTGCTATACCTGCCATCAGGAGCAGCAAGCCAAGACCAACTTCCCTTCTCATCACCCGATCAAGGAAGGCAAGATGACCTGCGGCGATTGTCACAATCCGCATGGCGATCTGAATACTCAGGAACGCACCACCGACCTCTGTCTCGACTGTCACAGCCGCTATCAGGGCCCTTTCGTATTCGGTCACGCCCCGGTTGAAGATGACTGTACCATCTGTCACGATCCACACGGTTCCGTTGCCAACAACCTGCTGGTCCAGAACGAACCGTTCCTCTGCCTGCAGTGCCACGAAGGGCACTTCCATATGCTGCGCAAAGGATTTGATCCCGTGCCTGCAACGGCAAAGTTTAACACCGGAGTCAAGCCATATGACAAGTTAAGCTTTCCAACTAAGGCTGAGGCAAAAGCCGAGTTTGATAGTGTCTCAGCAGCCAACCCGGATGTCCGCTTCTTCATGAACGAGGATTATCCTGACCGGTGGACGGTTTATTCTCGAAGTACACCTAACACCGCGGCCACAACAGCGGCCAATCCGCATGGGGCGGAAGGATGGCAGACATCGTTTGCCACCAAATGCACGACCTGCCATCAAGTTGTTCATGGCAGTGACCTCCCGTCTCAACCGCTCAGCGGTGGCGGCCTGACCCGTTAACCTTAGGAGGCAATAAAAATGAAGCAAAGCACTATATGGTTGCTTGCACTATTGTCCATCCTGACCCTGGCGGCGACCTCCACGCTGGCGATAGCGGAAGAAGATTCCGCTCATCTCAGCGGTAATATGGAAGTTGGCGCCGCGGCTGCGGATACCAAAGACAATCCTGCACGTGTCAATGAATATTCAAGATATCGTCCTGACGACGGTCTGAGTTTCGCCCCCAGCCTGGACCTGGAATACCTGAACAAGGGGATCTGGATCGAGGCGGAGACAGACGTTAGAGGGCCAGCGGATCAGGGCTACGGACTTAAGGCCGATTTCAACAGGGTCCTCCGGCTCGACCTTGACTACCAGGTTTTCGAACACTGGAAGGATCATGACAATCTTGAGCACCTCGGAGCCACCATGACTGGCGACATTGATGGTGATCAACCTCGCGTCTTTACCAACGCCACAAAAGATCCTGAGCAGTACGCTTGGGAGCTGGACCAAGATTACCTCATTAAACGCAGTGAGTTTGAAACTGACGTAGATGTAATCGTGCCCAGCATGCCTAACATTACGTTCCATGCTGGCCAGCGCGTTGAAGAGCGCGAGGGAATGGAGCAGGCCATTGCCATTAGCAAATGTTCGGCTTGCCACATCGAAGCGAACCCTAAAGACATTAACGAGAGAACAGAAGATCTCACTTTAGGCGTAACTGGCAAATTTGGGATGTTGACTGTTGATTACGAGTACCTGAATCGCGATTTTGATGGCGACACTGGTCCTAGCTATAAGTATTGGAACAGTACAAAGTGGCGTTACGCAAGTCAGGACCCAGCTCAGTTTCTGTATATAAATGAGGAACTGGAATACAACCAGACTCCCGACTCTGAAAAAGATAGTCACACCGTTAATGCCCGTCTTGACCTGCCTGCCAGCTCGGTCATTACTGGTACCTATGTTCATGCCGATATTGAAAGTGACAAGCAAGACGAGCCGGGCACCTATGAGTTTGTAGGTAGCAACACACTGTCCAGCACACTTGAGTTGTTTGCCTTAAAGGGTGCAACACGAATCGGCAATTGGCGTCTTTCCATGCATGGGTCAACCTACGATATCGACGGGGCCGACTACACCCTGTCTTTCCCGGATCGGGTTGATAATGTTGACTGGGACCATGACGGCGTCATGGACCGCAGCAACAACACCTTTGAGCAAGAAGAACATTACGAGTCGGCAGAAAGTCGTGACGTGACAGAGCTTGGCTTTGATGCCAAGTATCGCGTCTCTCGAGGCACTACATTGCGTCTCGGCTATGACTACGAAGACATCGATCGCGCTGAAAGCACACTGGGCGAAACCGAAACAAATACGTACACCGTTGCGGTAAACAGCCGTATTGCTAAAGGGCTGAACACGCGCTTTAATTACATGTATCAAGACATCGACGACCCATTCCATGGCGAAGATGCGACAGGCATTGCCCAGGGACACCCCGATGCTACTGTCGATGGAGATCTCTCCTACCTGTTAACAAAAGATTACATGAATCCAGATGGAACCAACACAGACCCGTTGGCTCAAGGGAATACAGATGGTGTGTACTATTGGAACACCATCTATCCTTCTCGCGGACTTGATGCGACAAACCAGCCTGATCAGGTTCAGGAAGCAAAGATCAGCACAACGTGGTCACCTACGGCGAACTCGGCATTGACTGCCTATTTCCGCTATCGTTACGAGGAGAATGACGCCGTCAAGTACGAAGAGAACACCTACGTTCCTGGCGTCACCTTGTGGTATGCACCGACCGACAAGTTGAATCTATCCATGGCTTATAACTTCAACAAGCAGAAGACAGAGAATCAGATGTGTGTCGGATGGTACCATGGCTGAGCGGATACCAACTCGTCGACCCAGTTGGGGTCGATATGCAGTACCGCTACAGCTGATACCGATGTACATACCGTTGCTCTGAGTGCAAACTATCAGGCAACAGAAAAGTTAAGACTTGATGCAAGCTTTGTTTACAATTACGCCGATTACTCATGGGACTGGGATTTCCAGGAGCGCATGACCATGACCTCACTTAGTGGGTCACCACTTGGCGCTTACGACACTTGGGAGCAAAACAACGAGATTGACTCGTATTCCGACCTGACGTACGACCAGTACCAAATCACTGTCGGTGGTGAATACAGGTTTACCGACGCGTTGTACACCACGGCGACGTTCACTTATGACGTGTTCAACTCCGATGAAGAGTATGTCTATGGAGATGAAGACGGCAAAGCCTACTACAGTTACGTAGGTCTTGGTTACCGCTTCTAAACAACAAAGCTACAAAGATTTGCCTCTTGTTTTGCCCGGCTGGATTCTCCAGCCGGGCTCTTTTCTTTAAGTTCTCCATACCTCCGCAAACGCTTGGCCCAAATACGCAAAAGTTACTTATCAATCCCCTTGTTCATAGAAAAGAGATCATGCTACTTTACTAGATTAACTGTTTGACAATCATAACCTTAGACCTATCGGCCAGCTTCGGGCCTTGAGACATGCTCCCCATGACACAAAAATCTTCACTTTACGAATTGCAACGCCCGGCTCGCTACACCGGTGGCGAACGCGGTAGCGTAGCCAAAGACTGGGCTCAGGTCGACGTGACTTTCGCCCTTGCCTTCCCCGATGTCTACGAAATCGGCATGAGTCATATCGGCTCGGCCATCCTCTACCGGGTTCTCAACGACACACCGTGGATTGCCGCTGAACGCAGCTACACACCGTGGCCGGATCGCGAGGCACAACTGCGTAGCGACGGTAGGCTACTTTCATCTCTCGAAAGTGGCCGGAATCTGGCCGACTTCGACATTATTGGCTTCTCGCTGCAGTACGAACTCTGCTATTCGAATGTCCTGACCATGCTCGATCTATCCGGCCTGCCGATGCGAGCCAGCGAACGAGGGGAAGAAGCACCATTGATTATAGTGGGCGGTCCCTGTGCCTTTAATCCGGAACCGCTCGCCGACTTTTTCGACTGCGCTGTCATTGGTGACGGGGAAGAGGTTGTCCTTGAGCTCTGCGCCGCAGTTCGCACCAGCAAAGCGGCTGGCGAGAACCGGGCAGCTCTGCTGAAACGTCTGGCAGCGATCGAAGGCATGTATGTGCCGTCCTTTTTCTCCGTCATCTATCAACCGGACGGCCGGATTACAGAGATCGCACCTAAAGACCTGCAACAACCGAAAGTGCGCCGCCGGGTTCTGGCTGATCTTGATTCTGCCCCCTACCCGGAGCAGCCGATCGTACCTTTTTTGCAAACCGTCCATGATCGGGTTGCAGTCGAGGTCGCACGCGGCTGCACCCGTGGCTGTCGCTTCTGTCAGGCAGGCTACATCTATCGGCCCGTGCGCGAACGCCAACCAGACACAATCCGCAACCTGATTGATCAACTGCTGCGTCATTCCGGCCACGACGAAGTTTCCCTGCTCTCCCTCTCGACCGGTGACTACAGTGCCATTGAAATTCTGATGCAGAACATCATGGGCTGCTACGCCGACCAGCAGGTGGCGATCTCCCTGCCAAGTCTGCGGGTCGGTTCGCTGACCCCTGCGTTGATGGACGAAATCAAGAAGGTACGCAAAACCGGCTTTACCCTTGCTCCCGAAGCGGGCAGTGAACGTCTGCGACAAGTCATCAACAAGGGGATTCTCGAAGAGGATCTGATCGAAAGCGCGCGCACCGCCTTTGAACTCGGCTGGCGAGTCATCAAGCTCTATTTCATGATCGGCCTGCCAACCGAAACCGATGAAGACCTCGCCGCGCTGGTCGATCTTTCTGCCAGGGTCAAAGCTGCCGGGCGCAGCACACAGGGCGGAGCAGACGTTAACGTGTCGGTCTCGACCTTCGTCCCCAAGGCCCACACCCCCTTTCAATGGGACGCCCAGATCGGCATCGATGAAACTCTGGCTCGCAAGAACAACTTACGCGGATCCCTTAAAAAGAAGAAGCTGCGACTGAAATGGCACGAAGCGGAACTTTCCTTTCTCGAAGGTGTCTTTGCCCGTGGTGATCGCCGCTTGGGAAATGTTCTCGAAGAGGCGGTCAAACGCGGTTGTCGCTTTGATGGTTGGCGTGACCATTTTCGTTGGGACCTATGGCAAGAGGCTTTTGCCGCCGTTGATCTTGACCCAAGCTGGTACCTGCGCCAGCGACTGCCAGAAGAAGTCCTGCCCTGGGACCATATCGACGCCGGAGTCACAAAAGAATTCCTGCTGCGCGAACGTCAGGCCGGCCTGCTCGGCAAAGCCACCCCGGATTGCCGGAACGGCGAATGCAGCTATTGCGGTCTCTGCGATTTCGAGACTGTCCGACCACGCCTGGCGGACAGCAGTCGTTTAGAACCGCCAGTTGTTGAGCCTGAGGCTGAACTTGTCGAACCACTGTTACTACCGAAAGTGCGACTGACCATAACCAAACTCGACCGGACAGCCAGCCTCAGCCACCTGGAGTACATGACCCTGATTCATCGGGCGGTTCGCCGCGCAGGGTTGCCGATCAGATATTCGAAGGGTTTCCATCCAGCCCCCCGCATCAGCTTCGGCGATGCACTGCCGCTTGGCGTTGCCAGCGAAGCGGAACTTATTGACCTGGAGTTGACCACACCCTGCCAGCCGCAGGACACGATGGACAAACTCAACCAGGAGTTACCGGAAGGCGTTCGTGTCTTGAAGGCCGAACTCTGGCCACGCAAAGGTGAAGCCCCGGCGAACAGTATCCTGGCTGCGACCTTCAAAGTGCCTTTGCCGGAGGACACGGATGAGAAACTTGTAGACCGGCTGAAAGACTTCCTTGCACAAGAGACTGTCATCACGACCCGGAGCAAAAAGAACCGCACCAGCGAACTCGACTTGCGTCCCTGGGTCCTTGATCTGCAACGAGAAGACAATGTTCTCTGTATGAAAATGCATTCCGGCAGCCCTCTTTTTCTGGCGGCCTATCTGCTCGAAAGGGATATTGAGCTGGTTCGAGCTCTGGGGATTCACAAAACTGCTGTCGAGTTGAAAGATACCGAGACCAATGTAGATTAATAGTAGAGACGTATCGTTGCCTCTACGACCAATAATGAATTCAACGCTATTAGCATATACATAATATTTAACCTTTGAAGGAGACATCCTATGACCAAAGAACTGGTCATCAACACCACGTCCCACGAGACGCGGCTCGCGCTTTTGGAGAGCGGACATATTGCCGAACTCTACATCGAGCGCAGCCGTGAACTCGGTATTGTTGGCAACATTTATCGTGGGCGCGTCATCCGGGTCTTGCCCGGCATGCAGGCAGCCTTCGTCGATATCGGCCTGGAAAAAGCGGCCTTTCTTTACGTCGCCGACGTACTCGACGAAATGGATGCTGTCGAGCACTACGTTGAAGTCGGCCACCGCCACGAGCAGCAAAGTGAAGAAGCCGGTGAAGAGCGCCCACCACTACCGCCGATCGAGGAATTACTGCAAGAGGGTCAGGAGATTCTGGTCCAGGTGGCAAAAGAACCGCTCGGCACCAAAGGCGCGCGCATTACCTCACATATCTCCCTGCCGGGCCGCAATCTGGTGTACATGCCAACGGTTGACCACGTCGGCATCTCCCGTCGGATTGAGAATGAAGAGGAGCGCGAGCGTCTGCGTCACCTGGTAGACATCATGCGTCCAGCCGGGACGGGGTTCATTGTTCGTACGGTCGCTGAGAGCCGCGACGGCGAAGAGCTCAAGTCAGACATGGACTACCTGGTCAATCTCTGGGAACATATCAGCGAACACAGTGAGGGCAAGGGGGCTCCCTGCCTGATTCATTCTGACCTTGATGTCACCAGCAAAGTGCTACGCGACATTCTCACCGAGGATGTCTCACGAATCGTCGTTGACAGCCCCGTCGAACACGCCAAGATTGTCCGTTTTCTCAACACCTTCATGCCCGGTCACAGCTTCCAGGTCGAGCAATACCTTGGCAGTGAGCCAATCTTCGACGCCTTCGGTCTCGAGGTGGAAATAGCCCGCGCCCTGGGTCGCAAGGTCTGGTTGAAGAGCGGTGGTTACATCATTATTGAGCAAACGGAAGCGTTAGTAGCCGTAGATGTCAACACCGGCCGCTTTGTCGGCAAACACAACCTCGAAGACACCATTCTCAAAACCAACCTGGAGGCCGTCAAAGAGACCGCCTTCCAGCTTCGCCTGCGCAATATAGGTGGCCTGATCATCATCGATTTCATCGACATGGAAAAAGAGGCCCACCGCGACAAAGTGCATGGCTCACTCGAAGAGGCCCTCAAAAACGACAAATCGAAGACCAACATTCTCAAGATTTCGGAGCTCGGTCTGGTCGAGATGACCCGCAAGCGAGTCCGAGAGAGTATCGGCAGAACGCTGTGCGAAGCCTGCCCCTACTGCGACGGCAAGGGCTACGTGAAAAGCCGGATAACCACTGTTTACGAAATTTTCCGTGAACTCCAGCGCGAGATGGGACCGGCACCGGGCTACCGCATGACCTTACTGGTTCACCCGGACATTGCTTCTCTCCTCTATGATGACGAACGTCACGGAATCGAGGAGTTGGAGAAGAAATTCGAAAAACAGATCACGATTACGGCGCGCCAGAATTTTCATCTCGAGCAATTCGAGATCATTGTCGGCTGATTTCGCATCTACTCAGGATTTTTTCTTGACATGCCTGTACCGGCGAAAGTATAAGTACCAGTTCCTGAACGGACTAGATCCGTAATTATAGGAACGAAAGCGAGGTGAACAGGCTATGTACGCGGTCATTAAAACCGGAGGAAAGCAGTATAAAGTTTCCGCAGGCGATCTTCTTAAGATCGAAAAACTTGAAGGTGCGGTGGGTGATACCATCGAACTGGACGAAATCCTCATGGTTGGCGGAGAAGAGGTTAAAATCGGAACACCTCTCTTACCTAATGCGAAAGTAACAGCAGTGATTGTCGAACAGGGTAAAGACAAAAAGATCCTGGTCTTCAAATCAAAGCGTCGTAAGAACTATCGCAAGAAGTACGGCCACCGTCAGCCCCTCACCCGTCTCAAAATTATGAATATTGAAGCTTAAGG
>JAGXHM010000093.1 GCA_024636155.1 Deltaproteobacteria bacterium | reverse complement strand
TTGCTCATGCGATTTCCGTTTTCCACCTCGTACACGGTTCATGATAAACGGTGGTGACATGAACTTTAGTGTACCACCGTGAACTGCATTAAATGAACGAATTCACAACCAGTGTCCTGTCATGCGTCAAATGTTGTATTCAGAGCCACGCAAAGAGCCCAAGACAAGGCGCAGGCCGCAGAGAATGGTGTACCCTTGTCAAGGGCTGCAACGCCGTATTGGGCTCTTTGCGTGACTCCCGCAGGGCAAGGCGATAAACGACCATCTGCGGCGTTGCACTCACTTGAATCAGAAGCCCGGTCCTTCGTGCGTGCGCCTTGCATATGGCCGCATCTCGCCTTGCTGAAAGCGACATTTGACGCGTGACAGGACACTAGTCAGGATCAGTGAGTCGATGGTGAAGGGTTAGGAACCACAGGAAGCAACCGGGCAAGCTACCAAGGCACCGGCATCCCCATTTTCAGCAACTTCTCTTTAAATTCAGCAGCTTCCCGCGACTCTTTAACCACCGACTCTTTTTCCTGCAACCACTGCATCTCATAGAGCAACAGGCTGGCTTCAGCTTTTTTACCCTGGCCAAGCAGAGCAAGAATTCTGGTTTCAGAGTCAGACAGATAAAGCCCTTTAAAGCGATATTCGAGAAATGCTTCCCAGCTGTAGGGAACCCATTTACTGACAATCTCACGGCCGATAAGTTGGGCATACTCGCGGATTTCATATTGGGCATGCGAATCCATGCGCAGCGATAAAAAATGTAGCAGGTTATGCAGGTCCACCTTCCAGTAGGCTTCGGTATAGGTTGAGAGTGGCAGATCCTTGCGAGCCTGCTCTCGTGCTACCCCGCATTCGAGGCGGTTGGCGTAGAGCTCTTTGCTGATCGCATGAAACTCAGACTCAGACTTGGATAGTTTTTCCCCAAGCTCCGGGCTGATCGCTTCGCCGCTACCCTGCTTATTGACATCCGATTGCGAACGCCACTCATCTGGCCGGGTGCTACGACAGGCATCAACGGCGACAGAATAACGGGTTGAGTACTCGTTAACACTGGCGGTTCTATGTCGGATCCATTGACGCCAGCAGTCCATCGGCACCCGCACATGAAGTTTGAGCTCACACATTTCAAAAGGAGTTGTGTGCCTGTGACGCAGCAGGTAGCGAATCAAATTGCGATCTTCGCTGACTTTCTTTGTGCCAACCCCGTAAGAGACGCGCGCTGCCTGCACAATGGAAGCATCGGTGCCCATGTAGTCGATGACACGAATGAAGCCATCATCCAGGACAGGGAATTTAACGCCGAGGATGTCGTCAAGCTCACCACTACGTGGTCGAGGGTCCTGATTTTTCATAGTTTACTCCCATCTTGTATTTGAACAGGAAAAAGTCGCTTAAATTGGTGACGCAGTAGAAACTCAGAGCGATAACCCAAGCAAAAGCTATAGACGTTTAACACAAAGGCACAAAGGTTAAAATAAAGAGCACAAAGGAATCCTTTGCTCAACTCAGAAGCATAAGGCTTTGTCTCTCATCAGCCTTTATCAGATTTTATCTGCGTTCCATAACAGGCCTGTTCTCTAGATTTTCTTTGTGTCTTTATTAGCTTTTCTTGGCGTCTTTGCGTTAATTTTTCTTTTTTGCCTTTGATCACCTTGGCAGTCTGTCGTTTGTTGCTGGTCACTGGGGAGGCGTTTCCAGTAGCGGCTTAAGGAACTTTTCAAAAGTGACCCGCTGATTGGCGGTCAGCAGGTCGAGGTCGCCATGGTTATCGAGCAAAAAGGTGCCGACCCCGATGACGGTTTTAACCAGATAGCCGGTCCCGGCAACAATCACTTCAATTTCATTGGTGCGTTTTTTCAGCAAGTAACGCAAAACATCCAGATCAACGTCCATTTTATTATTCTCCTGCATCGTTAATGTCCAACCGAAAACTCCGGATGGTTATAATGTGGCGCTTCTGCGTGGGCACCTTCAGTCAAGGGCCTTGTACTCGATCTTGATAATCTCTAGTTCTGTCCGACCGCCGGGAGTTGCAAACGAAACCGAATCACCCTCTGCTGAGCCGAGCAGGGCGCGGCCAATCGGGGAAACCCAACTCACGTAACCACGTGAGAGGTCAAATTCATCGACGCCGACGATACTGTAAGTCTTCTCTTCGCCAGCCTCGGTTTCAACGGTGACGGTACAGCCGAAGAACGCCTTGCCGTGAGCAATTTTCTGTTGCTCAAGCGGGTCAACAACTTCGGCATTTTCGATACGCTTGGTAAGAAAACGAATCCGGCCGTCCATTTTTCGCATCGCTCGCTTGGTGGCCTGGTATTCGAAATTTTCAGACCGATCGCCTTCAGCCGCCGCAATTTGTGCGGCTTTCGCAAGGGTCGGCCTCTCGTGATACAGCAAGCGTTTTAGCTCAGCACGAATCTTTGCGTGACACGCGGGCGTCATATAGATCGGGGCAGGTTTCAAGGTTTTTGGTTTCAGCATAAATACTCAGCTTCAGGTTGGATATGGCTCCACTACCTTAAGCTTCCTGGCAGCGGATTTGAAGAGTAAATTTTGAGCCGATAAAGTTCTTTGGCGTGCTACCGTAGGCAATCCTCGCATGGCGCAGACGCGCAGAAGACAGGAAGCTAATAATGAACTGGCAGGTCTACATCATCCTCTGCTCGGACAATTCGCTCTACACCGGCATTACCACCGATGTCGAGCGACGCATTGCCCAGCACGCTGCCGGAACCGGGGCCAAGTACTTTCGCGGCCGTTCACCACGCCAGCTTGTCTATCTGGAGAGTGGCCATGACCGCAGCAGCGCCAGCCGTCGCGAAATCGAGATCAAGCGGCTGCGTTCAGTCGACAAGCGGCGGCTGATTGCATCATCGGACAACCGACTTGAAGATCTCATCATTCAGTAGTTGGGTTTTTCTTCAACTTGTCACCGAGGGCAGCGAAAGGGGAGTGGGCGAGCGAAGGGCCGTTCTGTCGGTCAGATGAGCTGACGGTACTGCGCTGTTCCTGTACTCCGCGGGTATGCTCGTGATCATGACAGTAAAGGCAGAGCAACTCCCAGTTGCTACCGTCGGCAGGATTGTAGTCGTGGTTGTGGTCCCTGTGGTGCACGGTCAACTCACGTAACTTTTTCCCCTCAAATTCGCGGGTGCAGCGGCCGCAGACGTGAGGAAAGAGTTTCAATGCCCTCTCCCGGTAGCCGTTCTGACGCGACTGCTCTTCCTTACGCATCTCGGCGACAATGTGATCATGCTGGCCAGAATCGGTCATGAAATCTCCTTACCCGACAGGGTGCCCGTGCAAGAGCTCGCTGGCACGTAATACATCTTCAGAACTGCCAAGCAACATCAGAGTATCGCCTTGCTCGACACAGAAGGATCCGTCCGGGTTATAAATCGTCCGTTCCTGGCGGATGACTCCGACTACGGTAACACCGGTAAGCTTGCGCAGGTCGATCCCGGCGAGACTGGCTCCGAGGAATGGCGAGTCATCTGGAACGGCCTGATATTCGATCTGTCCCCCTTCAAGAAGTGACAGGCCATGACTCGGGGCATCTGTATGTACCATCGAGGAGTAGTGTTTCTGTCGCAGCTCTGAAAGAACGTGCAAGATGCGCCCTTCACTGCGTTTAAAGCGACGCATCAGGTTGGCACCGAGTTGCAGACTGGCCTCAAACTCATCGGGAATCACCTCGTCGGCACCGATCTGGCAAAGGTATTCAAGTTCAGCGACGTACCGAGTTCGAGCCAGGATGTAGAGATCTGGATTGCTCTGTCGGGCAATGCTGATGGTGCGCACCAGAGCAGCGGGGTCATTGATTGCCAGCACCAGAGCATTGGCACGCTCTACGCCAAGGGTGTGCAGTACCTCGCTCGAAGCAACATCGCCAAAAACGATGAATTCACCGTCGCGACGTCCCTTACTGACATTTTCGGCATTTAGCTCCACGTACAGGTGAGGGATATCAAAGCGCCGCAGAATTTGTCCGACATTACGCCCCGAGAGTCCGTAACCGGCGATCAGGACGTGGCCGGAAAGATTGGCGGTGCGTTCCTGCATCTCCGGATGCATCTCCCCAACCGACCGACCGAACAGTGCGGCAATTCCAGCAGACCAGCGTTCAGCCTGGGTGGCAATAATCGGCGTGGTGATCATGGTCAGAGCGATAACCGCCAGAGCTACCTGATAGGCGTTAGCGGGGATCAGGGCCAGGTCGGTGGCTTCCTTGAGAAAGACGAAGGAGAATTCCCCCGCCTGAAAGAGCAGCATGCCGCTCAGCAGAGCGATGCGCAACGGATAGCGACATAACGTGGTGGCAAGGGCCGCGGCAATAAATTTCACGACACTGACTATCACGGTTGCGGTCAACACCAGCGGCCACTGAGCGATCACCAGGTCAAGATCGACCAGGATACCGATGGAGACAAAGAAGATCGCCAGGAAGGTGTCACGAAAAGGCAGGATGTCGGACAGCGCCTGATGAGCATAAGGAGACTCGGCCAGCGCCAGACCGGCCAGGAATGCGCCCAGTTCCAGCGAAAGTCCGACTTCGCCGGTCAACCAGGCAGTCACCAGGATCAACGCCAGAATGGTGATACGAAACAACTCCTGCGAGCGGGCCTTAAGAATGCTGTGCAGCATTGGTTGTAACAGATAGCGGGAGAAGAGCAGAATCCCAGCGAGTAGCAGTGCCACCTCAAAGATTTTCCTGATAGAAAAGGTCAGATCCTGTCCGGCAAGCAGCGGCAGCAGGATGAGGAAAAAGACTACCGCCAGGTCCTGCGCCAAGAGGATAGCCAATGACATGCGGCCGTGTGCGGTATCTATCTCACCACGTTCGCTGAGCAGTTTGAGGACGATTGCCGTGGAGGAGAGGACCAGTGCCATGGCGATTGGAATCGCGGTTTTGCTTTCGAGACCGAAGAAAATGCCCAGGCCGATAAAGGCCGCGCCACTGAGCAGCATCTGCGCAAGGCCGCCGCCCAACAACAGGCGCTTGAGGCGCAACAGGCGAGTCACTGAGAATTCGAGGCCGATGGTGAAGAGCAGCAGGATCACGCCAAACTCGGCGATCACCTCAACCTCATTGACGTTTCTGATCAGATGCAGGCCATAGGGGCCAGCGACCATGCCGGAAACCAGGTAGCCAATGATTGGCGACAGCCGTAACCGGACAAAGAGCAGACCGCTACCCAGAGCCAAAACGAGCAGGATCAGGAGATCGAAGAGAAATTGGTGATCAGACATCGGTGCCTTTTTCAGAAAAGGTGATTATTCAGACAGAGCAACTCTGCTTATAAGTCTATACCATATCCTGAAAGCTCTTGCGAACTAACGAAAGTACGATGTATCGTCTTAATAAGTTTTTTTGTATATTTTCACGGTCGCACTTTCTGCAAAGATGAAGGACTAAGTCCAGCCATGAGTGAGCAACAAGTCAATGATCCGATGCACGGCGTGACCCTGGAGAAGATTGTGAACAGTCTGGTTGAGTTTTATGGCTGGGAAGAATTGGGAAAACGCGTCGACATCAACTGCTTCAACATCGATCCATCAGTAAAATCCAGCCTTAAATTCCTGCGCAAGTCGCCTTGGGCAAGGACGAAAGTTGAAGATTTGTACCTCGCCCTACAAAAGAAAAGAGGGACGATGACATGATAGGCGGTCGGTTTTCCCCCGATGATCCCGTGCCGCTGTCTGTTGATCTTGACTTGATCCAAAAAGCCAACTAAGTTGCATTAAATTGCGTGGGTATGAGTCGTTTAACTGATTTGCAAATAATTAATTCTCAAGGACTTACCAAATGATCGAACCTTTCACGATGGGCTATACCGCCATCGGCGGACTCGGCATCTTTATCCTCGGCATGAAGTACCTCTCCGATAGCCTGCAGTCGCTTTCGGGAGGCCTGATCCGCAGGGCGATTTCGTCGGTGACCAGCAACCGCTTCCTGGCGATCATTGTCGGCCTGGTTATTACCTGTTTTGTGCAGTCTTCGTCGATCACCACGGTCATGGTGGTCGGCCTGACCAACGCCGGTCTGATGCAGCTGACCCAGGCAATCGGTGTCATTCTCGGTGCCAACATCGGCACCACCATGACCGGCTGGATTCTGGCGGTCAAGGTCGGCAAGTACGGTCTCTTGCTGGTTGCCCTGGGCGTCTTCCCGATGATCTTTTCGAAGAACGACCGCATCTCGGCAACGGCCAAGGTTTTGGTTGCCCTGGGCCTGATCTTCTTTGGTCTTGAGATCATGAGCGATGCCTTTAAGCCGCTGCGTAGCGACGAAAGCTTCATGAACCTGATGCTGACCCTCGACGCCCAGTCGCTGCTGAGCATCCTCGGTTGCGTTGCCATCGGCTGCATGATGACCATGATCATCCAGAGCAGTTCGGCGATGCTCGGCATCACCATGGCCCTTGCGGCAACCGGCGCCATACCACTCTATACGGCCGTTGCTCTGGTTATGGGTGAAAATATCGGTACCACCATCACCGCCCAGTTCGCCGCGATCGGCGGATCCATTGCTGCCCGGCGTGCGGCGATGGCTCACAGTGTGTTCAATGTGCTTGGGGTCTTCATTATTATTTCGATCTTCTCGAGCTACGTCGATATGATCGAGACATTTGTCCCCGGTCTTTCAAGCTTTGTCGATGATGGCGGCAATCACCCCTACATTGCCGCTCATATAGCCATGGCGCACACCTTCTTCAATGTGACCGCCACTCTTGTGATGCTGCCTTTCCTCAACTATCTGGCACAGCTCGTCACCAAAATGGTTCCGGATAAAGCGGGCGCTGAAAAAGGCTCCTTCAAATATATCGGTTCTCCGGGCACCATGCCCGTGGCGATGGGTATTTCGATGGTTTTCGAAGAACTCAAGCGCATGCAGGGGTCTGTTCGCGAAACCTTGATCAATGCCGAAAAATTTTTGCAGCGTGACCTCAAGGGGCGCGACAGCATCTATCGCCAGGTGAAGGATCTCGAAAACGAAACCGACATCATGCAACACGAGATTACCAGCTTTATCGTCACCCTCATGCAGTCTGGTGGCGCCAGCACAACACAGTCGGACCGGGCCTACAGCTATGTCCGTGCCGCCGATGAGCTTGAGTCGATTGCCGACTACGCTTATTCCCTCTGCTCATACATGAAAAGGCTCGATAAGCACGAGCTTGATTACAGCGAAGAGGGTTGGAATGATCTGCGCAACTTCCACAATGAGGTGTTTGCCTTCTTCACCCATGTCTGCAATGCCTTCAATGATGAAGATGTGAGCAGTATGCGCAAAATCTACGATGAGGCCAATCGCCTCAACGATTTGGCTGATGAAGTTCGTAAAGCGCACCTCGCCCGAATGAAAGAGGGTTCCTGCGGTGCGCTGCCCGCCCTGACCTTCAGCGACATGGCCGTTGCCCTGCGACGGATCAAGAATCACACGGTCAACCTGCACGAGGCGCTCTTC
>JAGXHM010000092.1 GCA_024636155.1 Deltaproteobacteria bacterium | reverse complement strand
GAATAAAGATGATGTTCAGGACCAACACAACGTTGGCCACCAGACCAGCCATTTTGTAGTAGATCAACATAGCTACGATCACCAGCAGGCCGCCAATCAGAACAGAAAGAATCCCCTGGTCGATCGAATCCTGACCGAGGGACGGTCCTACTGTACGATTTTCCAGGATATCGACTGGTGCAGGAAGAGAACCTGCACGCAAAACGATTGCCAGGTCGGTGGCTTCCTGTTCGGTGAAGCTACCGCTGACTTGAGCGCTGCCACCCGAGATGCGTTCGCGGATAACCGGAGCCGAGTAGACGGTGTCATCAAGCACAATCGCCATACGTTTGCCGACATTGGCTGCGGTAATCTGGTCAAAACGCTTGGCGCCAATGGAGTTGAAATCGATCGCAACATAAGGGTCATTGAAGCGGGTATCGATGCGTACCTGAGCATTGGAGAGCAGGTCTCCAGTCAGAACGGTTTTATTCTCGACCACAAGTGGAATCTCGGTAACTGCTCCGGAGCGCGGATCGACATTACGTTCATAAAGGAGTTGTCCACCGGGGGGTAGCTTCCCAGCAATAGCATCTTGTGGATTGGCATCCTCCATGACCATCTTGAACTCAAGGAGCGCCGTTTTGCCAAGCAAGTCGATGGCACGCTGTGGGTCTTCGATTCCCGGTAGCTGAATCAGGATGCGATTATCGGCCTGGCGTTGCAGAGTCGGCTCACTGACGCCAAACTCGTCCACGCGGTTGCGCAAGGTTTCAAGAGCCTGGCGCACGGCATAGTCACGCACCTCCTCGATTTCATTATCGCTCAGACGGTAATTCTTCTGTACATAACCGCCCTCGGCCGTCAAAGTGATCGTTTCGAGGCTGGGGAAGGTGTCAGCCATGATAGCATCAACCTGCTTACCAGCTTCCTCATCATAGACAGTGATAACGACGCGTTCACCGGAAGAACGATCTACGCGCTTGAAAATCACATCCTTTTCACGCAGCATAATTTCGGTCTGATCGACAATTGTATCAAGACGACTTTCCACGGCTTTATCGACATCGACTCCGAGGACCAGGTGCATGCCACCCTGCAGATCCAAGCCACGTTGGATCGGATCAAAGGCCTTGTTCCACCAGTCGGGAAGACTTTTTTCGAAGAGTGTCGGCCCGAGCGCAACCAAGGCTAGCACGAGACAGCCCAGCACAAAACCGCTCCGAATCTTGAGGCTATTGGACATTCTGTTGCATCTCCTTTTAACTGACCCACCTTCGGCGGATCGTCCTATTCTTATCGAGTAGTGTTATTCTTCAAGTTGGTCGGTCTTGGTGCCGACGATGGAACTGCGGTTGATCTTGACACGAACGTTGCTGGCAATTTCCAAAGTCACGATAGTGTCCTGAACGGCCACGATCTTACCGTGAACTCCGCCTGAGGTTACAACCTGATCACCTGCTTTGAGATTTTCAATCAACTCCTTGTGCTGCTTGGCTCGCTTCTGCTGCGGGCGAATCAGCAAGAAATAGAAGATCGCGAACATAATAACCAGCATCACGATTCCTTCCATTCCGGAACCACCACCCTCTTTTGCGGCACCACCAGCCAGGGCATATGCATTTGTTGCAAACATGTTTTTTCTCCTTGTGTCAGATACTTAAAGGTTAGTTGATCAATCATACGGAACCGGTGAGAGCCTTTAGGCTTCACCGGCTGAAATTCGTTTTCGGTAGAACTCTTCGCGAAAGGCCTTGAACGTACCGGCGCTAATCGCATCTCTTATACTTTGCATAAGGTGGAGATAGTAATACAAGTTGTGGGTAGTATTCAATACCGATGCGAGAATTTCGTTACTTTGATAAAGATGACGCAAATAAGCACGGTTGTAGTTGCGACAAACGTAGCAGGAACACTCAGGATCAATCGGCATTTTATCTTCGACAAAACGTGCCTGTTTGATACTGAGTTTACCAAAGCTGGTAAAGAGAACGCCGTTACGAGCATTGCGTGTCGGCATTACGCAATCAAACATATCAGCCCCTCTGGAAACTGCCTCAACGAGGTTTTCAGGGGTGCCAACGCCCATAACGTATCGGGGCCTATCTTGGGGCAACAGCGGCAGAGACCACTCCATGACCTGATACATGACGTCTGCAGACTCACCGACAGAAAGACCACCGAGGGCATAGCCATCAAAACCGATCTCGAGCAGGTCATCGACACTCTGTTGTCGCAGATCTTCTTCCATGCCCCCCTGAACAATACCGAACAAGGAGGCGCTTTGATCAGTGCGAGCTTTTTTGCAGCGCGCCGCCCAGCGACTGGAACGGGCTGTCGACTCTGCAATATACTTATGCGTAGCAGGATGTGGGATGCACTCATCAAAGACCATCATGATATCGGAACCGAGAGCTTCCTGAATAGCAATAGACAGTTCCGGAGTCAGGATATGAGCACTACCGTCGAGATGAGACTGAAACCGCACCCCCTCTTCGTCAATTTTGCGTAAAGCACCGAGGCTGAAAAGCTGGAAACCACCACTGTCAGTAAGAATCGGTCGATCCCAATTCATAAAACGATGCAAGCCACCCAAGCGGGCCAGACGTTCATGACCAGGGCGCAGATAAAGATGATAGGTGTTGCCCAGGATAATCTGGGTGCCAATCTCCTTAAGTTGTTCAGGGAGCATACCCTTGACAGTGCCTTGAGTACCGACCGGCATGAAGGTAGGTGTTTCAATAGCCCCTCTGCGCGTGTGCAGGGTTCCGCGACGCGCTTCTGTGTCGTCACACACTTTCTGTAGAGAAAAGGTGGCTGGTTGGTCGTGCTTCAGGACACTTTGTCCAGCGTTTATATTTTTTGCTTCAAAATCAGTCATTTAAATTACTCTATGAGCATACAGTCGCCATAACTGAAAAAACGATAACCATGGTCAACCGCCTCTTTGTATGCTTCCAGGATAAAATCGCGATTGGCAAAGGCTGAGACCAGAACCAGCAGAGTGGATTTGGGCAGATGAAAGTTGGTGATCAGAGCATCAACCATACGGAATTTGAAGCCCGGCAGAATAAAAAGGTCTGTTTCACCCTGTCCCGCCTGCAACAGCCCTTGGTCGTCGACAGCATGCTCGAGAGTTCGTGTCACCGTTGTCCCCAGAGCAACAATTCGACGACCATCAGCGCGCGCAGCATTAATCTTCCTTGCACTTTTTTCGGGAATCTCGTAGACCTCTGAATGCATGCAATGCTCACTAAGCTTCTCGGTACGAACCGGCAAGAAAGTACCTGGGCCAACATGCAGGGTAACGCCACAGACGTCAACATTGCGTGCTGCTAAAGCAGCAAAGGTTTCTTCAGTAAAATGCAGCCCGGCAGTGGGTGCGGCCACCGCTCCACGGTTATTGGCAAAGACAGTCTGGTAACGATCCTTGTCCGCATCATGGTCTTCACGACGGATATAAGGCGGCAAAGGCATATGCCCTGCCTGCTCCAGCGCTTGCCAAAAATCTCCCGGGCAGGTAAAACGAACCAGTCGTTGACCACCATCCTCGGCATCAATGACCTCGCCACATATGCCTGCCAGGAATTCGAGCGAACTGCCAACCCGGACCGGTTTGGAACTGCGCGTCAGACAACGCCAGATATTCTGCAAAGGATCAATCTGACGAACGAGCAAGACCTCTACCTGTCCGCCACTCTCTTTTCTGCCAAGTAGACGAGCCGGGATCACCCGCGTTTCATTACGAACCAGCAAATCCCCTTCTCTGAGCAACCCCGGCAGAGAGACAAACTGCTGATGAGTCATTTGCTCATTCGCCCGGTTGAGAAGCAGAAGTCGTGAAGCAGCGCGTTCGCCAAGTGGATATTGAGCGATCAACTCCGCTGGAAGGTCATAATCAAACTCAGTCAGCTGCATATTGCCTTTATTCTTGCAATCATATATTTATTTATATACATTAAATGCTCTTCACAAGATAAACGAGCAATAGACCGGCCAACATAAAAACGAGGCCGATTCCACGCAGAGATTGATCACTCATCTGCGAGAGCTCACTCAGCATACGCTTGGTACGGCTCGGTGAGAGAAACCATGGCATGCCTTCGACAATCAAGACAACGCCGAGCACGACAACTATGAATTCGAGGGACATGAGCAGAGAATAATATCCTTACGATGATTTATGGTGTGTTCTTTGCATTTTTTATTCATTTAAAGATTTAGAAGTTGGTTATTTAAGGCAGCAATAGTGCGAAAAGGGTGGTTTTTCAGCGCCGCCAAACCCATTAATCTTATAGATATGTACGAAGAGTGTCAAGTTAAGACGTTATTGTTCTCTTATAGACCGTAACAACGCGATATGCACTGTAACGTCATATGACGTTGAATCAGTGTAATAACGCAACTCCGCAAAGTTACGTTTACCGGACGCCTAAAATTAAACGATGAATTCACTCAAAATAAAATTTCTAGGTTTGTGCTGTATTATCCTGATGGTCGCCATCGGCCTGACGACCTGGTACAACCTGCAAACGCAAAAAGCCATGCTCAGCAAGTTGGCCACTGAGCACGGTCGGATGCTGGCCGAAACAATCCGCAACAGTATCATCACAGACATGGCCAACGGCAAGAATGACCGCGTTGGTCACATCCTCGGTAAGATCAACAACGAACCGGCAATTGATAACGTACGTATCTTTGATGAGTCAGGGCGTATCCTGATGGCGGCGAGTCCGGATGAGATAGGCGATCTTGTCTCTACCGCAGAGTTAATGGCTTACCGCACCGGAAATTTCAACTTTTCCACTTCTCTGCCAGATCACGAACATTTCAACTCAATCGTGCCAATCTACAATCAGCAAATTTGCTACCCCTGTCATGATGAATCGAACAAAGTACTTGGCGTCCTAAATCTGCAACTCTCTCTTGAAGCACTGTCCAACATGCAAGCCAGTGGGCGCAACGCAACGATGATCGCCTCTGGCGTCATGCTGGTTATCCTCATTTTGACGATCACGGCTTTCCTGTTGGTCTATGTTGATGCACCAATCCGCAGGCTGGTTTCTGCTATGGACCACGTTGAGAAAGGCCATTTTGAAGAAGCCTATACATCGGTCAGCAGTTCCGACGAAATGACCCTGCTCTCTTCCAAGTTCAACTACATGGTACAACGTCTACGTGAGCTGGTAGAAACCACGGTCAGAAACGAACGCGAGCTTGCCGTCAGCCAGGAAAAGCATGCACACACTGAAGAGATTCATTCGATGAACATGACCCTTGAGGATCGCCTCAAGGAGATTGAATACCTTAACATCAACCTTGAGGAACGCATCGAGGAGATTGAGGAAGCCAACTACAAAATCGCTGACCTCGCCAGCGAACTTGAGGAAAAGAACATTGGCCTTACCCAGGCGGTCGAACGACTACAGGCACTTTACAAGATGGGCCTGGCGGTCAACGCCACCATGGACCTTGGCAAATTGCTCGATCTGCTCAGCCAAAAGACCAAGGAAACCATGAAAGCGCAGATTGGTTACATCCTCATGCTTAACGAAACAACCGGCAACCTTACAATTAATGGCGCTGCGGGTGTTTCTGAAGACTTTGACCTCGAAACAGAGATACCTCTCAAACCTGGTGGGGTCTCCTACTGGGTTATGAACAATAATCGACCAAAGCTTGTGCAGGACATCAACAAGGAACGAGAGTTCAGCAAGATGAGTCGACTGGGCTTTATCCGCGAATCGGTCATCTGTGCTCCTTTGACCGCCCAGGACAAGGTCATCGGCACAATTACCATTGCCAATCCAATTGATGGCACTGTCTTTGAAACGCCTGACCTTGAGCTGCTCTCAACCATCGCTGCGCAGGCGAGTATTGCAATTCGCAACGCCCGTCTCTACGAAGCGCAAGAGACCACCTATCTCAACACTGTCCAGGCTCTGGTTTCAGCGATTGAAGCAAGCGACACCTATACACGCGGTCATTCAGAGCGAGTAACACGCTACAGTGTGGCTTTGGCTAAAAAGATGGGGATGAAAGACGATCCTCTCAAGCAACTTGAGCAAGCGGCCATTCTGCATGATATAGGCAAGATTGGTATCGACGTGGCACTGTTGCATAAGAAGGAAAAGCTGACTGCAGCGGACATCGATGTGCTTAAGTTGCATCCGTCAATCGGTGTGCGTATACTTGAGCCGATTCATTTCCTTGGTACCGTTCGCGATATCATCGAACAGCACCACGAGCGATATGACGGTAATGGTTACCCGAATGGCCTGAGTGGTGAAGAATGGCGTCTTGAAGGAAGGATTCTGGCGGTTTGCGATACCTACGACGCCATGACTTCGGATCGTCCTTACCGGAAGGCATTGTCCCATGAAATTGCCACACAGGAAATTCAAGACCATTCCGGCACTCAATTCGACCCGAAAGTTGCTGCAGCATTTATTGAAATGTGTAACGAGGGTCAACTCCCACAATAATCGAATAATTCTATGAAAGCAGCTGATTCGCCACAAGCTACACCCAGACCTCGGCGCTTTCGTTCCCTGCGCAGCAAGGTTTTACTCCCCTTCTTTCTCTTGATTGCGGCTCTTTGCGGATCTGCAATCTGGGGTACTTTACACCTGGCAGACTCTTCCTTCAAAAATAGTGCTGATGAACGTCTTGCGGCTACCGGGGAAGTCCTGTTTCGTGAATTCAAAAAACAGGAACTCATCCTGCAAACTTACGCTGTTATGATGCAGCAGTTTCAGTCTTTATCGGAACGTTTTCAAAATGAATCTGAAATCGGCATCCTGCAGGACCGTCTTTTCAATACCCTTGAAGAAGCAGATATCTCCACAGCGATTTATCCCGCTGATATCCGTGGCCTTATCCAGCAGGAAACCCTGGTAGATCTCTTCGACCAGGTTCGTCGCAGTGATCGGGCTCGCTTTCGTTACAGCAATGAATTCGGCGGTGTTCCTGTCTTGATGGTTGCTGCCCCACTGCATGACAAGGGTAAAATCACTAGAATCATTCTACTGCGGACAGCAATGGGCGAAGCTTTCTTGCGCAACGTAACCTCCGCACTGAATGTTGAAGCGTCCTTGATGACAATTGACGGCAAAATCATGGCCAAAAGCAGCGAAGACATTTCTACGCTCAGCTTGACCCCGGCCCAAATCAATCTGCTCGGCAACGGTCAGCCCCTTTACCTTGATGATGACGCTGGCAAAACTCCTGAGCGTCATCTCTATTCTATTGTCCCGCTCGGTAGTAGTGACATGGTTTTGCTTGCCATTGAAGCGTCTCTCGAAGGCAAGACAGACCTCCAAAACTCGACGATTTTTCGCATGATTATGCTCATGCTTGCCGTTATCATCATCGGCACCATCTTCTACTTCCGCAGAATTACCTTTATTACCCGACCAGCGCGTGAGCTCTACGATGCGACTCAAGCAATCAATCGCGGCAACCTGAATTACCGGATTCACGATATTTCTGATGATGAATTAGGCCAGATTGCTGAATCCTTCAATCAGATGGCTGAGGATCTGGAAAACTCATATCAAACGCGCGCGAGTCAAGACATTGCAACAGCACTCGACCGTGAATCGGCCAAGACGAAACATCTCTTGGAGATAAAAGAACGCGAGCGTGACAAACTTAACGAAGAGCTAAGCATCACACAGCGTGAGTCGAAAGCTATTTACCAGTTAAACCAGGCCATGACAGCATCAATCGAGCTGAGTGCCCTCTTCGACCGGATACTACAGGTTCTCAATGAGATTCTGGCTTGCGATCACATTGTTTTGCTGGCTCACAACCCTGGTGATAGCGTCCTTGAAGTCGTACGAACAACGGGCCTGGATGTCGACGCCCTGAGCAAAGTTCGCTTTACTTTTACCCAGGGGGTTACAGGTGAAGCTGCGCAGAGCCAACGAACAATTTATGTAAAAGACATCGACAAGGACAACCGCAACCTGAGCTACCACGGCCAGGTTGTCACTCGCGGCTCAATGATTTCCGTACCATTGGTCGTCAAGGGCCGCCTGGTGGGTGTCATCAATCTACACAAGAGACAGATCGATGCTTTCTCCACCTCAGAGCAAAGGCTGATTCAAGCGATTGCCAACCAGACTGCAATTACGATAGACAATGCTCAGTTGCTGGAAAAGAGTCGCGACTTGAGCAACACTGATGAGTTGACAGGCCTTTCCAATAGACGCCACTTTCAAGAGATACTCAAACGTGAAGTCGCTCAAGCTCGTCGTTTCAGCTCGATCTTTTCAATTATTATGTGCGATATCGACAACTTCAAGCAGCACAAAACCACCTTGGGCAACATGCATGCTGACGCCTTGCTACGCCAGGTCGGCCAGTCACTTTTAAAGAGCACTCGGGGCATAGACCTGGTCTCGCGCTTTGGCAACGACCAGTTTATTATTCTACTACCCAAAACAGACAAAAAAGGCGGCATTGCCGCTGCAGAAAAGTTACGTAAGCACATCCTTGGAGAAGACTTCTCCCGTCACATTAATTTCGACAAACCGATTAAACTGACAGTTTCCCTCGGTGTGACTGAATTCCCAAGCGACAGTAAAAACATCTATGAGCTGTTGAATTTAGCTGATCGCGCCCTGTATGCAGCAAAACAAGATGGTAGTAATTGTACCGTTGGATGGCAAGGAGCTGCGCCTGGACCTGAATAAGAAACCGAGGTGCGTGATACGGAGCGAGAAAAAAGATACCACAAACACGAATGCCACCTGCAACAGGTGGCATTCGTGTTTGTGGTTTATGATAGAACTAGTGCCGATCCGGAAACTCCAGCTGGGTGCCGTGTAAATTTCTGACAAGCACAGAGTCAACCTAAGATGACCTCGCTTACGGATAAATCGGAGGAAACATCAAACCTGTATTTTCAGGGAGAGACAGCATGAGATTCATATTCTGTATTGCCTGCCCAGCCGCTCCTTTAACCAGATTGTCAATTGCAGCAAGAGCAATCACCCGGCCAGTCCGATCATCAACAGCCAAACCGATATCGCAGTAGTTGCTGCCACGAACCTGTGAGATGTTCGGCAACTGCCCTTTTGGCAGCACCCGGACAAAAGTCTCAGACGCATACTTCGCAAGGTAAACATCAAGCAGAGCGTCCAAAGTAAGTTTACCGGACAAGCTGGCATAGCAGGTACTGAGGATACCTCTATTGATCGGCAGCAAATGCGGCGTAAAGCTGATCGTCACATCGCTCCCCACCAGTCTGCCAAGCGTCTGTTCAATCTCCGGAGTATGACGGTGCCTGGGCAAGCTGTAAGCTTTGAAACCTTCATTAACTTCACAGTAAAGTGTGTCGACTTTGGCCGCACGACCAGCTCCACTGGCTCCCGATTTACTATCAACGATAATGGTCGACGGGTCGATCAGTCTATTTTCAAGCAAAGGTGCCAACGCCAGTGCCACACTGGTAGGATAACAACCAGGGTTGGCTATCAATCTCGCGGATGGGATCTGCTCACGAAAGAGCTCTGGAAGCCCATAAACAGCCTCAGAGAGTAGTTCCTGCGCAGTATGTTCCTGGTACCACTCTTCGTAAATGGTGACATCGCTGATACGAAAGTCTGCCGAGAGGTCGACAACACGGCAACCAGCATCAAGAAGTTCAGGAATCATCCCCATGGCGGTTTGATGGGGCACTGCGGTAAACACCAGGTCGGCACGTCCTGCCAGTGCCTTTGGATCAACGTCCTCAAAAACGAGGTCAAGACTGCCTTGCAGGGAAGGGAACACGTCGGTCACCGCTTGCCCGGCATATTGACGCGACGTAACACACACCAGTTGCGTATCAGGATGCTGTGAAAGCAGCCTGAGCAATTCTACACCGGTATAACCACTGGCACCTATAACTGCGATCCGATGCATATCCACTCCTTCGTTTTCAGCAGGACATTCCTGAGGAACAAACCATAAACGGCAAAAGGGAAGCCCACAGGCTTCCCTTTCCAACCAATTATCCGAGCAGCCCAAAGGGCCGCAAGGGGTTAACGTTTGGAGAACTGGAAACTAGCGCGGGCGCTACGTCTACCGTACTTCTTACGTTCCTTGATTCGACTGTCACGGGTAATAAAACCAGCCGTCTTGAGCGATGCACGAAGCGCAGGATCTGCTTCAAGCAGGGCCTTGGTGATGCCGTGCTTAATCGCACCGGCCTGACCAGAAGGACCACCACCATTAACATTCACAGTAATATCGAACTTACCGACATTCTCGGTCAGTTCGAGAGGCTGGCGAACAACCATTTTGGATGTCGGGCGACCGAAATATTCGTCAATCGTCCGCTTGTTAATGGTAATTTCACCTGTACCCGGCTTCATCCAGACACGGGCAATCGAGGTTTTTCTCTTACCGGTGGCGTAAATTTTCTGCTCTGCCATCGTCTATATCTCCTGAATTCCCTTAAACCTGAAGTTCTTTGGGCTACTGTGCCTGATGCGGATGTTCGGTACCGCAATAGACTTTAAGTTTTCTGTACATCTGCCGACCGAGTTTGTTCTTCGGCAACATTCCTTTGACCGCCTTCTTGATCAGCTCTTCGGGTTTTTTTTCAAGCAGTTTCTCAGCCGAAGTTGCAGTAATACCACCGGTAAAGCCGCTGTGACGGTAATACATTTTCTGGCTCAGCTTGTTGCCGGTCAGACGAATTTTCTCAGCATTAAGAACGATGACAAAGTCACCGGTATCAACGCTTGGCGTGTAAATAGCTTTATGCTTACCGCGTAAGACTGTGGCTATTTGTGTGGCCGCTCGGCCCAGAACTTTATCTGCCAAATCAACGACGTACCAGTCTTTCTGGAGATCTTCTTTTTTTGCAACTGGAGTGCTCATTTCTATCCTCTCGATATAAAAATCTGTGGGGTTACGGGGCTCACAGAAACTCGAAATCTAGTCAAAAGGGCTTGGGTTGTCAAGCTTTATTTAAACTTTCTCAATACTTAATTCGGGACGAAGCAATGCTCCTTGGTAATTCTGCTGCAAAGGGCAGACAGGAGCTTCACGGCACCCTCAAGATCGACCCAGTCGAGGACTTCAACGGGGGTATGCATATAGCGCAAAGGAATACTGACCAGTGCGGTCGCAACGCCGCCACGTACCAGCTGCATAACATTGGCATCAGTACCAGTGGCACGAGGGATTCCCATGATCTGGCAGGGGATGTTTTCCTCTTTGGCTGTGGCAATCAGAAGCTCGAATAGAACCGGGTTGATGTTTGGTCCGCGCGCAATAATTGGACCTTTACCGAGAAGGATCTCACCTGAATCTTTGTGATCGGCATCCGGGTAGTCGCTGGCAAAACCAACTTCGACGGCGATGCCGATGTCTGGTTGCACGCCATAGGCACTGGTTGCCCCGCCACGCAAGCCAACCTCCTCCTGGACAGTGGAGACACCATAAAGATCAACGGACAAAGTCTTCTGTCTGCGGACTTCACGCAGAACCTGAGCAACGATAAAGGCTCCCATCTTGTCGTCCAGAGCCCGCGAGGTCAGACGGGTTCCTTGGAGGCGCTCGACACCAACGCTGAATGTCACGGGATCGCCTATCGAGACCAGTTTGGCAGCCTCGGCCTTATCTACGCAGCCGATATCAATAAACTGGCTTTTGAAAGGAATGACCTTTTCGCGGTCTTTTGCTTCAATCTGGTGAATCGGCCGTTTGCCGACCACGCCGGGCACCGGCCCGCCGGCGGTATGAACCGTAACTCTCTGACCGGGCACAAGGTGCGCATCGACGCCACCGATCGGGGCGAAGAAGAGATAGCCTTGATCATCGATATACTTGATCATAAAGCCGACTTCATCACAGTGTCCGGCCAGCATCAAGCGTGGAGAACCCTCGGGCCCCTTGATATGAGCGACCACGTTACCCATAACATCGGTGCGCAAATCATCTACATCGTCAGCCAGGGCTTTGCGAATGACCCGCTGGGCCGGCTGCTCAAATCCTGACGGACTCGGCGCTTCGACGAGTTCTTTAAAAAACTGAAAATCCTGTTCGTTCATAGTCGTTCGCCTCGCATCAATGTTCAACCAATTCGCCAAGCAGGGAGTTGCGGAAAGCTTTCGTGATATTCACCGAAACCAGGCGCCCGGCCAACTCTGCTGGCCCGGAGAAGTTAACAATCCTGTTCCAGGTGGATCGACCAAACAACTGCCCCTCGCCCAGCTTGCTTTCACCTTCGACCAGCACCTCCTGCACCGTGCCCACATCTGCCTCCCAAAGCTGACGGCTGATTTCCTGCTGTAATTCAAGCATGCGATTGAAATGTACCTGCTTTACCTTTGCAGTGAATTCGTCCTTCATATCAGCAGCAGTTGTGCCCCTGCGCGGCGAGTAGATAAAAGAATATATTTCGGTATAACGCACCATTTCCAGCAACGACATGGTTTCAGCAAAATCGTCCTCAGTTTCGCCTGGGAAGCCGACGATAATATCCGTGCTCAGACGTATATCGGGACAAACCTGCTGCAAACGGCAAACGATTTCCAGGTAACGTTCGCGGGTATAGCCGCGATTCATGGCCTTGAGAATATTATCTGAGCCACACTGTACCGGCAGGTGCAAATGCTTGCAGAGTTTTTCAAGGCGTCCAAAACAATGGATCAGTTCATCGGATAAATCTTTCGGATGCGAGGTGGTAAAGCGAATCCGGTCAACACCATCAATATTGTTGACCTTTTCAAGCAGTTCCGGAAAGCTAAGTTCGCCTTCTTCCTTGGTACCATAGGAGTTAACATTCTGCCCGATCAGCGTTATCTCACGCACGCCCTGCTCTGCCAACTCTCGAATCTCAGCAAGGATTTCACCGCTGGGTCGACTGATTTCACGACCACGGACATAAGGCACTACACAATAGCTACAGAAGTTGTCGCAGCCTTGCATAATCGTGACAAAGCGGGTGAAAGCTTCTTGCCCGGTGCGTGACGGAAAAAGTTGTAAACGGGTCTCACGGTCGAGAAATTCCGTTTCTTCACAACGCACCCGGCTATCCGCCACCTGTTGCACCATTTCCGGCAGACGATGAACGTTATGGGTGCCAAAAACCAGATCCAGATACGGGAATTGTTGCAGAAGCTGCTTGCCTTCCTGCTGGGCAATGCACCCACCCATGCCGACAATCAAGGCCGGATTGCGCTCTTTGAGGGGTTTGAAGTTACCCAGGTGACCGTAAGCCTTGCGCACAGCTTTATCGCGCACTGCGCAGGTGTTTAACAAAACCAGATCAGCTTGCTCAGCTTCTTCAATTTGCTGATAACCAATCCCCGCAAGCAGGTCAACGATCCGCTCCGAGTCGACCACATTCATCTGGCAGCCAAAGGTTTCCAGGTAAAATGATTTAGTATGCATAGAGTTACATCCAACCTAGGAGCCTGTCCGAGAATAGGGACCTAAGCGAAAACCCAGAAGTTTGAGAACAGATCTTAGCTCGTTTGAGAGCTCATAGCTGTAGTTCTGGGCCGAAAAGGAGCTGAGATATGGACCAAACAGCTGGGTTTGCAGTTGGTCATTCATTCTCGGACAGGCTCCTAGTTAATGTGCTGGCAGGCTGACGCAAGAGACTAATCAAAAAGAGGTTTAAAAGCAACAAGTTAAGATTTTACTTCAGCTCTTACTCGTTGGTTGCCTTGTAATCGACTTCCTGAATGGGACAGTTACCGTTCGAGGGCAAGCCCTTGCCTATCGCCATCTCCAGAAGGTCAGTCGCTCGACGAGGATATTCTATGCAATGCAGGACCAGCTGTTCTTCTTTCCCTGTATGAACACGAAGAGTGCCGAGTTGCTCACTCTGTTGGTGCAGGCGAAAATAAGTGACCTCCGATAATTCCAAAAACTCAGTGCGTTGTTTCAGCAAACCGCGTTGCGCAAGCAGGCGACGGTCCGTGATCGCATAATAGACATGATTCCATTCCAGTCGAGCCTGAATCAGATGGCCGATTGCGAGGTAGATCGCAAAGAGCAGAAAAGGCGTTGGCAACCAAACCAGCCAGGGCAATTCATATTCAGCTGACATTTCAAAGCCGAGGAGCTGCCAGTAGCCACAAAGAAGCAGAACTAAAAAACCAAAGATTGAATGTCGCCAATGCCTGAACGTGTAGCAGCGCGGCGCTGGCCGACCTTCCCAGTGAAGCTCTTCGTCAACCTCAAGGATCAAATTTTGTCTCATTGTCTGCCTGCCAATTCTGACAGACGACTGACAGAGGTACGACCCAGCTTACTATGTCCATCAAACTCAACAACGAACTGGTAAAGCGACATGGCACCTTTTATATCTCCACTTTCTTCCCGGGCCTCAGCGAGCAGGAAGAGGTTTTCTGTGACCGGCAATAAGCGAACACTGGTGGACAGGGTTTGATTTGCTTGGTGCAATTCACGCTGTTGTAGATAAAAATAGCCGAGCCCCATCTGGGTTCGATAGTAATCCGGCTGCAATTTGACGGCCTTATGCAGATGCAGGCGAGCTGGCTGCAGCTGGCCTGCTCTCAGGTACGCCAAGCCCAGAGCACCAAGGATACGGGGCTCATCAGGTGTCGTAGCAGCAGCTTGCAAGTAAAGAGCGATGGCTGTTGCCTGATCACCAGCTTTTTCAGCTTTCTGTGCTCTGGCAACCAGTTCATAGCCCGGTTGCAAAGTTGAAAGCCGTTTGACCGAATCTGGCAGGCTCGTAAAATCTGTTTCGTCGGCTGGGTCACCAACGGATTCAGCTATCGCCAGGCACTCCTGCTTACAGAGTTCATGCTCAAAAAGTCGGGCTAAACGAATTGCCGCGGAATCAGGGTCATAACTGGAGCCTGCTGCGGACAAAAGTTCTTCTGTCGTCTTAACCATGTTACGCGTTGAACGATCTTTATAGACGTTAACCGACAAGTGCATAGCGTATGTCAGGAGAGATTTGAGCTTTGTCCGGCTCTTCACCTTGGCCAGAAGGCCACGCGTCATGATGATTCGACCGCCCGGTAGTGGATAGAGAGCAGATGCGCTCCGATCAGCGACTGAAACCTTCAGCGGGGGATGACTTTGGATAAGACGGCTGAGATCGCTGGCGAGAGTCTGATCATGGTAAGGGCCACCAAGCATCTGTATCAACTTTACCTCAACGGCGGCCCCCACCCGGGCTTCCTCAGCAGGTGTCAATTGCAGTGGGACTACGGTTGAGAATGGAGTTAAACCAGTGCAGCCACCGAGCAGGCTCAGCGCAACAAGCAAACAAATAAGGTACAATGTGTTTCTATGAGCGCGCATCGACATCTTTTTATTCATCAAATTCTTATTCATGGGATGCATCTTAAAACATGCATACAAAACAGACAAGTACAAGCCAGACACGCGGCAATTTTCTTTGTTTACGGACTTATATTCTAACGGTCAAATTGGTTCGCAAAAAAAGCAGCTTGCATTTCCCTGTCAAGCGACTATTATGTCCCGCCCAAACAATTACCGGCTAACTAGTTAACAAATAAAGGTATCTAAAATGACACGCCATCTACGCAACATCGCTATCATCGCTCACGTCGACCACGGTAAAACCACTCTGGTTGATGCTATGCTCAAACAATCCGGGGTCTTCCGCGACAATCAGGTCATCACCGAACGGGTGATGGACAGCAACGATCTGGAAAAAGAACGCGGCATTACCATACTTTCCAAAATCCTGTCAATTAACCATGGCGGGGTAAAAATCAATATTGTTGACACCCCTGGCCATGCCGACTTTGGTGGCGAAGTGGAGCGGGTGCTCAAAATGGTTGACTCGGTCCTGTTGCTGGTCGACGCTTTTGACGGACCGATGCCGCAGACCCGTTTTGTCCTGAAAAAGTCCCTGGACCTCGGTCTCCGGCCGATCGTTGTCATCAACAAAATCGACAGACCGGGAGCGCGTCCAGAGAAGGTTGTCGACATGGTCTTCGACCTCTTTTGTGAACTCAATGCCGACGAAAACCAACTTGATTTCCCCTTTATCTTCACGAGTGCCAAACAAGGCATTGCAAAGCGTGAATTAGCTGACGACTCTGACAATCTCGATCCGCTCTTTGAGATGATCCGTGAAAGAGTGGCACCACCTGTTGCTGATGCAGAAGCCCCCTTCCAGATGCTGATCACCTCCATTGATTACAATGACTACCTCGGCCGTCTCGCTACCGGTAAGATTTTCAACGGTAAAGTCAGCACTGGTGAGACAGTGGCATTAATTAAGAAAGGTGGTGAGATGTCCAAAGGTCGCATCACCAAACTACTTGGTTATGAGGGCCTCAAGCAGATTGAGCTCACGGAGGCAAGTGCTGGCGACATCGTTACAATTGCCGGCTTTGAGAATGTCGGTATCAGTGAAACACTGGCCTGTGCCGAAAATCCAAAGTCACTCCCCTACCTCGCCATCGATGAGCCGACACTGTCGATGAACTTCATTGTTAACTCCTCGCCCTTTGCAGGACGTGAGGGCAAGTACGTAACCTCGCGGAACATACGTGACCGCCTCTTCAAAGAGCTGCGCACCAATGTCTCCCTGCGCGTGGAGGAGACAGCCAATACCGACACCTTCAGAGTTTCCGGACGCGGCGAGCTACACCTGTCCATCCTGATTGAGAACATGCGCCGTGAAGGTTTTGAGCTGGCGGTTTCCAAGCCGGAAGTCATCTGCCGTGAGATCGATGGCGTAAAGTGTGAACCGATGGAGTATCTGGTCATCGATGTCCCTGAAGAATTCCAGGGCACTGTGATCGAAAAACTTGGTCCCCGTAAAGCCGAAATGGCAGCAATGAATGCCCTTGACGGCTTCAATCGCCTGGAATTTGTGATTCCGGCCCGCGGCCTGATCGGTTTTCGCAGCGAGTTCCTTACAGACACTCGTGGAACGGGTGTCTTAAATCATACTTTTCAAGGCTATGGGCCATGGAAAGGCCCCATAACTGGCCGCAAGAATGGCGTTTTGATCGCAATGGAGACGGCAGAAACCGTCGCCTACTCACTCTTCAACCTGCAGGATCGCGGCACCCTTTTCGTGCAACCCGGCGTCAAAGTCTACGAAGGGATGATTCTCGGCCAGCATGCCAAAGAGAATGATCTCGTGGTCAATGCCTGCAGAGGCAAAAAGCTGACCAACGTGCGCGCTTCCGGCACCGATGAGTCAATTCGGATTATACCGCCGCGGAACCTGACCCTTGAGCAGGCTCTGGAATTCATTGACACTGACGAGTTGGTTGAAGTGACTCCTGAATCGATTCGCCTGCGCAAACGAGTGCTCGACGAAAACGATCGCAAAAAATCGCAGAAGAAAGTCAATTAAATCACAGAGGCGCTCCTCACATGGGGACTCTTCTCATTAACAACATATAACGATTACAGGACAGTCTCCACAGCGCGCGGAGGCTGTCTTTTTTTATCCTTATGGATAAAATGCCTAATCAAGCCCTGATCAAGAGACCTAATCGTCACGTCTTGTGATTAAATATAAAAAGGGGATCAGATCTCTTGAAAAAATCGGCGGATAGCACTATGATTGGCGCGGCCTTCAATGACACCATTTACCCCTGATAAAATCGGAGGAAGCGTGGACCGAGAGTTAAACGCTCACGAAAAACAAGTTCTTCTGGCCATTGCCCGCCAGGCGATCATCCTTGGTGTGCAATCCGGCCAGGAATACATCGAACCCCGCGAAGAAAAAGCCCTGAACCAGCGCAACGGATGCTTTGTGACCATTAAGCAGAATGGACAATTGCGAGGTTGCATCGGCAACTTCCAGTCCGAGCTTCCACTCTTCAAAGAGGTTGCCCAAATGGCTCAGGCCTCGGCTGCAAAAGACCCACGCTTCTACCCTCTCAAGAAGGAAGACCTCGACAACTTCAATCTCCAGATATCCGTACTGTCACCTCTGCATAAAACTGAAAACATCGAAGATATCGAAGTCGGCAAGCACGGCATTTATATCGAGAAAAGCTTTTATCGGGGTGTCTTGTTGCCGCAGGTTGCAACGGAGCACAATTGGGATCGTCAAACGTTCCTCAAACAGACCTGCATCAAGGCAGGCTTACCCACGGATGCATGGAAGGCCGACGATGCTGACATCTATGTTTTCAGTGCCCAGGTTTTTGGCGAGGAAACAACAGAGTAGATTTTCACAAAAACGATGGGATAAAGAGGGAAGGCCTAAAAGGGCCTTCTCTTTTTTGTTCCTGAGTTCGTGGCTGAAGGACCTCTTCAGCTCAAGCCTTTTCTGGAAACGTCATGCATCCCAGCGTGTTGTCCCACGTCGATCGATCAGGTAGTTACTCCCTGGAAGAGTCTTTACATAATCTTTTATTTCCGTAGCAGCTCTAGCTATTTCGATAGGTGACCGGAAGGAACGCTTTACATCTGAGACAACTGCGATTGAGATCGACATGATTGAAAAACGCCGCTTCACTCCATATCGGTCTGTCCCTTCAATAAAACCTTTAGCACGATCTTCGTCATGATAATACTCAGGGATCAATCGATCGAACTCACCTATGATCGCCTGGCACACCTTTTCAGCTTCATCAGGAGATGTGATCAGGACAAAATCATCGCCACCAATGTGGCCAACAAAGTCCTGTTGTTCGGCATATTTGTCTTTGGCGCGATAAAGAACTTCGCCGGTCATTTTAATCAGATCACTCCCTTTAGCATACCCATATTTGTCATTAAACGCCTTAAAATCATCCAGATCTATATAGCAAAGGGCAAACTTTTCCCCTTGGTCCATCTTGCCCTTAAGGACTTGTTCTATCGCCAGATTGCCCGGCAGACGAGTCAACGGACTGGCATCAAGATAGCGCTGCTGGCTATCTTTAATCTTCAGCATCATATTCTGGATCTCACGATCAAGACCGTCACTTGCTTTCAGAAATTCGCTTGGAGACATTTCGTCGAGAACAACATCACCAAGAAGCTTTGTTGCCTGACGTAAACGATTCATAATTTGGGAAGCCTGATGCACGGCAAAAGCCATACTGATCAAGCCACCGAAAAGCCCAACCAGGCCAAGAATCAATATGACAAACTGGCTATTTCGGATCAACTTCAGGGTCACAACAACAGAGGATATCTCCAGCTGTGCAGCTATGTGCTCAAGGGACGATAAGGAGACCAGACACACCAGCATAAAGCCGACGATGACAACAAGAAAGCTGATCAGGACGTAACGTATGAGGGTAAAGTGCATATCAAGCCTTGCTAGCAGTCTGTCGGACGATCCTGGCGGCTAGACATAAGTAGTTTGTCTAATTATAACAGTCATTTGCAAGCCAGCAACAGAACGCATCAACTAATGTCAAATCTTCCGGCACCATAGGTTGCCCCCTTGCCTATACCAAACAACGAAGCAACCGCAATGACCCAGTAGACCTCATCAATAGTTTGCCTCTGCAGAACCATTTCTCCCATAAAACCACCGATGACCAAGCCCTGTCGCCCAGACAAAGAACGCCAGTCATGCCAGCGCAACCTGGCTCCGACGACATTCACTTCACAAAGCTGAGCGAACAGATAGGCAGGATCGTCAAGTACTTCTACACCACTATGAGCGTAAAGCATGGAGGAGGCTCGACGTAACATGAATGGGAATATATTCTCAAATTTCGGTCTTCTAAGAGGCTTACCATCTACCATAAGACGCGTCGGCGTCATAAACTTTATAGTCACGTCAGTAGTCATTCGTCTGTCTTGTAGTAACCAGATCAATGGCTGCACAGAACAAGCTAATGATTCGGCAAGTTCATGCTGTCGCCATATCCGGGTATCTGAGCCATCGGATTGACGATTATAAACGCCTGTTACTTCAAAACGACCCTCACCAGCATCCAGACCAAGATGGCCAAGATGAATCAAGCTACGCAGGAACTCGTGGATTAACGGTATGCCAGTGCCGAGGAAGAGCACTTCAAGATCGAGTTGATCCCCTGCCTCCACTGCTTTATTCTGCATAATTGGCATGGTGACAACGAAAGCTGGCGCAGGCTTCTGAAACTTACGTCGAGCAACCGGATCGTCACTCAAGGTTGGCTGAAAAAGAGCCTTCCACTGTTGGATTGCAAGAGCATCGTGAGAATCAAGAAACGTACTTCCTGCCATACGCAGAACACGCCCAAGACGAAGGAAGTCTGCAGGTTGCACCTGACATGGCGAGATAAAGTCGAGGACAAAGCGTGCCTTGACGACATCAACGTGTTGCAACTTTTCCGGCCAGACCGGTATCGAGGAATCGTTCTCGGTTAACATTGCAGGATGTTGTAGTCCTTGTACAATTCTGTTAAAGTTCGCCACGTCAGTTACATCAACCTGATCAATCAATGCAACCTCTGCGCCAGAGAAGCCTAACACATTATGCTAAAATTTGAACTGCTCGCAAAAGATGAAAAGACACGCGCCCGCCGTGGCCGTGTAACCACTCCGCACGGCGTCATAGAAACACCGATTTTCATGCCGGTGGGCACTCATGGCGCCCTCAAGGCGATGACCCCGGCGCAAGTCGATGACGCTGGTGCCCAGATTGTTCTCTCCAACACCTATCATCTGCACCTCAAGCCAGGCGAAGGCCTGGTAGAAAAAGCCGGTGGTTTGCATAAATTCATGAACTGGCCAAAACCAATTCTGACTGATAGTGGCGGTTTCCAGGTTTTCTCTCTGCCCAAAAAAGAAATCACCGACACCGGGGTTTTCTTTAAACATGAAGTTAACGGTGAGCGGGTCTTTCTCGGGCCGCGCGAAGCAACCACTATCCAGAACCGTCTCGGTGCCGACATCATCATGGCTTTCGATGAATGCATCCCCTACCCGGCCACCCATGATTATGCCAGCAAATCAATTCGCAAAACACTGAACTGGGCTGAGCAGTGTCTGAAAGCACACAGCCGCGAAGATCAGGCGCTCTTCGGCATTGTTCAAGGGAGTGTTTACGACGATCTACGTCGTGACTGTGCACTCGCCTTAAAAGATATGAACTTCCCCGGTTACGCCGTAGGCGGCGTCAGTGTCGGCGAGGGACTGGACCTTCTCAAACAGGTCGTAGACTACACCGAACCCTTCCTCCCCGAAGATAAGCCAAGATACCTGATGGGAGTCGGTCTACCCGAGGATATTCTGGAGAGCATCGAGCGCGGCATGGACATGTTTGACTGCGTTATCCCGACCCGCTACGCCCGCAGCGCCACCCTCTTTACCAGACGTGGCAAAATACGCCTGACCAACAAACGCTATCGTCGCGATTTCTTCCCTGTCGACGCCTCGTGTGATTGTTACTGCTGCAGTAACTTCACCAGGGCCTACCTGCATCATTTGTTTAATGCCAACGAGGTTCTCTCAGCGACTCTTGCGGCAATTCACAATGTGCGCTTTTATCTCGACATGGTCGCCGGGGCACGTACTGCCATCGAAGCGAGCAACTACTCCAGTTTCAAGGCAGACTTTCTTGGTGAGTATCTGCTTAATGATGGCATACCGGGGCATTGACGAGATCCCCATCGGCTACAATAATTAAGCCATGGTTGATTCTAAAAAAATCAGTACTGAGCAGGGCAAACGTCTCTACAAGGCTTTGACTGCAACAAGCGACGAACTCTTCCAGCTTCTGCAGGACCCGGAGCTGCAGGTTGTTCGTTCCGCCCTGAAGAATCAGAACTTGAACGAACAGCATCTTCTGGCCCTGCTCAAACGACGCGACCTCACCGAAGACCTTCTCAAATCCATATATCAATTGGACATAGCCAAAGGTAGTCATCGCCTCAAGATCGCCCTGGTAAAAAACCCTGGCACACCCGGCCCGGTCGCACTCGCCCTGCTACCTCATCTCCATCTGTTCGAACTGGTTGATCTCTGCCTGATCCCGGGCGTGACTCCAGATCAGAAGTTTGGTGCCGAGCGTGCTATCCTGCAACGTCTGCCAACCACAGAACTTGGCAACAAAATGACCTTGGCTCGTCGAGCAACAGCTACCGTTGTTGGTGCGATTCTCAAGGAAGGAGAAGCCCGACTGGTGGAAATTTGCCTTAGCAGTCCACGCTTAAAAGAAGTCGCTGTTCTGCAGTTCATCAATGGTGCGACATCTTCTGCAGAGACCATTTCCATCATTGCAAGGCACGATAAATGGAAATTGCGACCCAACATAAAACTCGCAATTCTCAAGAACCGGCGAACCCCGCACATCTGGTTCACCCTCTTCCTTCCTCAATTGCGTACTGCAGATGTACGCAACCTGCTACTTTCCCGGAACCTCAAAACAGCACAAAAAAAGCTCGTCCATGACGAGCTTAAAAAACGTGAGTCTAGCAGCCTGTCGGACAATCAGAGCTGAAGAGAGGATAATGCGACGTTCTTCTCATGATCCTTCAAGTCTCCCATTCTTACTAAAATCTGTCGGTACTGTCGACAAAATCAGCCATTAGTCTACAATTAATGGCAGTACCATAAAGAAACTCACGGAGAACAGGAGATAGTTTTATGAGTAACGAAAACAAGTGCCCGGTCACGGGCAGAACGAGCAAGCAGGTCGCCGGCGGTGGAATCTCGAACCGTGACTGGTGGCCTAACCAGTTGAACCTTCATATTCTGCACCAGCATTCACCACGATCCAATCCGATGGGCGAGGATTTCAACTACGCAAAAGAGTTCAAGAGTCTCGACCTCAATGCTCTGAAGCAGGATCTCTACGCTTTGATGACCAACTCGCAGGATTGGTGGCCGGCCGACTACGGTCACTACGGTGGGTTTTTCATCCGGATGGCGTGGCACAGCGCAGGCACCTATCGTACCGGTGACGGCCGCGGTGGAGGAGGGTCCGGTAACCAGCGCTTTGCGCCGTTGAACAGCTGGCCCGACAACGTCAACCTCGACAAGGCGCGCCGTTTGCTTTGGCCGATCAAACAGAAATACGGCAAGAAAATTTCCTGGGCAGACCTGATGATCCTCACCGGTAACTGCGCGCTGGAGTCGATGGGTTTCAAGACCTTCGGTTTCGCCGGCGGGCGCGAGGATATATGGGAGCCAGAAGAAGATATCTACTGGGGTTCTGAGGACAAGTGGTTGGGGGACGATCGCTATAAAGGCGAGCGAGAACTCGACAATCCCCTCGCCGCCGTGCAGATGGGCCTGATCTACGTGAACCCGGAAGGTCCGAACGGCGAACCGGATCCAGTCGCTTCGGGCCTCGATGTTCGCGAAACCTTCGCCCGTATGGCGATGAACGATGAAGAGACCGTCGCCCTGGTCGCCGGCGGGCACTCCTTTGGTAAATGCCATGGCGCAGGCGATGCCGCCCATGTTGGCCCCGAGCCCGAGGGTGCCGGCATCGAAACGCAAGGACTCGGTTGGAAGAGCAGTTTCGGCAGTGGCAAAGGAGGCGACACGATCAGCAGCGGCATCGAGGGTGCCTGGAAGCCGAACCCGATCAAGTGGGATATGGGCTATCTCAAGGTGTTGTTCAAATACGAGTGGGAGCTGGTCAAGAGCCCGGCCGGCGCGCACCAGTGGCTGGCCAAAGACGTGGACGATGAGGACATGGTGGTTGACGCGCACGACCCGTCGAAAAAACACCGGCCAATGATGACCACGGCGGATCTCTCTCTTCGCTACGACCCAATCTACGAACCGATCGCGCGGCGCTACCAGCAAAACCCGGATGAGTTCGCGGATGCCTTTGCTCGCGCGTGGTTCAAGCTGACCCACCGCGACATGGGCCCACGCGTGCGCTATCTTGGCGCCGAAGTCCCTGAAGAAGAGTTGATCTGGCAAGACCCGGTCCCCGCAGTCACGCATGAGTTGATTGACGAACAAGACATCTCTCTCCTAAAGCGCAAACTCCTCGCTTCGGGACTCTCTGTCTCCCAGCTGGTTTCAACGGCCTGGGCGTCGGCGTCCACCTTCCGCGGCTCCGACAAGCGCGGCGGGGCGAATGGGGCGCGCATCCGTCTCACTCCGCAGAAGGATTGGCAGGTTAATCAGCCTGACCAACTGGCGACTGTGCTGCAGACCATGGAGGGAATCCAAAAAGAGTTCAACGGCGCGCAGTCAGACGGGAAGATGGTTTCGCTAGCGGACTTGATTGTTCTCGGCGGATGTGCAGCTGTCGAGCAAGCCGCGAAGAATGCCGGCCACAATCTGACCGTTCCCTTCACGCCGGGACGCTCGGATACGTCGCAGGAGCAAACCGATGTGGAAGCCTTCGCCCCGCTCGAACCGGTCGCGGACGGCTTCCGGAACTATCTCAAAGCCAAATACACCGTATCGGCTGAGGAACTGCTGATTGATCGGGCGCAGTTGCTGACACTGACCGCTCCGGAGATGACAGTTCTGATTGGCGGCTTGCGCGTCTTGAATGCCAACTTCGAGCAGTCTCAACACGGCGTCTTCACCACTCGGCCAGAGACACTCACCAATGACTTCTTCGTCAATCTGCTCGACATGAGCACAACGTGGAAGGCGGCCTCGGGTGCTGATGATGAGTTTGAGGGGCGTGATCGCGTAACGGGGAAACCCAAGTGGACCGGGACCCGAATCGACCTGATCTTCGGCTCAAACTCCCTGCTCCGGGCTGTCGCGGAAGTCTATGGTTGCGAGGACTCTCAGGAAAAGTTCCTGCACGACTTTGTAGCGGCTTGGAACAAGGTAATGAACCTTGACCGCTTTGATCTCGTCTGATCGGACCTTGTCAATACACAGCAAACCCCAGCCACCCTGTGATCGTACCGGGTGGCTGTTTCTTGTATGTTCAAGAGTGTCAGATTGGCAGAGTTCAACAAGACGTCGGTTTCTTGTACTCAATCAACCTCTCTCTTTGAATGGCACACTGTAATCTCTTTTTATCTGGTGTCCAATTTTATTGAACCGCGACAAAAGAAATTCGCTTACTGTTTGATCGGCAAGGTAAATGTAACCGTCGTACCTTCGCCAGGAGTACTGGAGACGAAAAGTTCTCCGCCATGATCGGCAATGATCTGCTTGACAATTCCCATCCCCAGCCCAAGCCCGCTGGCCGCATAATTGACATCCACTGCACGGTAGAACCGATCAAAGATGCTTTCAATCTGTTGAGGCGTCATGCCCATCCCCTCATCGATGATCGAAACCGTAACCTTCTCTTCATCAGTCATGGTTTGGACTTTAATTGTGCCGCCGTGAGGAGAGTATTTTATCGCGTTGTTCAACAGGTTATTTAACACCTGGATAATGCGGAGGCTATCCATCCATAGTGTCTCAGGAAGAGTATTATAATAAGCAACAAGGATATTATGTTGCGGGCTTTTCACTCTTAATGACGCGGTGACCGTTTCAATAATTCCAGAAAGTTCGCTTTCTTTTTTAACAACACCCAAAGATCTTCCAACTTGAATACGGCCGACATCCAACAGGTCATCAACCAGGTGATTGAGGACGTAAGCATTGCTTTGAATGATAGAGAGATAGCTCTCTTTCTGTTCCTCGGTCAGAGAGTTATTGGAACTATTTTCAAGCAGCTCGGAATAGCCGACAATAGCAATCAGCGGGGTGCGCAGTTCATGAGCAGCTACCGAGATGAAGTCGCTCTTAGCCCGATCGAGCTTCCGGAGAGCCTCTTCAGCATTTCTCTGCTTGGAGACATCAAGGACAGCACTCAGAATCCTTATTTCACCTCCGAGTTCAACGGCGCGACTAGAGATAAGGCAGGTCATTGGCTGTTTGTCTTTGCCGTAGAAGCTGCTCTCCAGGTTATCGATAAAACCGTCTTGCTTGATGGTGGCAACCATACGTTCTCGATCTGCAGGGATCCGCCAGAAACCGAGCTCCTGTGCCGTACGTCCGACCACTTCTTCTGCAGAGAAGCCAGGGCTGACAGTAAAAGCAGGATTGACCATATGGATCACGCCGGAAGGGTCAGAGATGATCGTCGGGACAGGATTTGCCTGAAAAAAATCACGGAAGAGAGTTTCGCTTGCCCGAAGGGCAGCCTCCGTTGCCTTGCGGACGGTAATATCCAACCACGAACCGACTATTTCCAAGGGGGCACCTTCAGAGTCACGGACCAGACGGAATTCATCAAGAACCCATAGATAGCTGCCATCTTTTTTTCGAAAGCGGTATTCGTGAACATAGTGTTCTGAAGCATAAAAAGAGGGATAGTTGGCAAGAATCCGGTCACGGTCATCAGGATGGAGGTTGTCTCGCCAGAAGGACGGGCTAGAGAGGCACTCCTGCACGGTGTAGCCAAAAATTAATTTCACATTTTCACTGACAAAGGTTGCGCCAACGTCACCAACGGCTCGACACGTATAGATGATCACCGGAGATAAAGAGAGAATATGTCTGATTCTTTGATCAGTGAAATTTTGCATAAGTTAAATCTCTAACGATTCGCCATTGTACGGAGACAACAAGCAAAGTGGCTAATCTTCTGAAATCAAGCTTATCGGGCAACGATAAAGCTGTTTGGGTGCCCATTCGCTTCAATCTGTTTCAGGGCATCGCCAGCCAACGCCATGGAAGCGTGAAGACCGACGCGAACCCGGTAGAATTTCTGACCACTCACCCAGCCCTCAACCACCGCTGAATTGCCATACTGGCCCTTGAGTTTTTCTGCCAAACGGTAGGCGTTCTCTTTGACCGAAAAAGCTCCGACCTGGATCATAAAAGGTCCGACCTCGTAGCTGACCGGCTGTCGATATTGAGGTGTTGCTCCGGCGCGAGCCTCATCGCGGTAGCCGAGAGCCTCAATGCGTACCGGCGCTGTCCCTGGGCCGACCACATCCAATTCCTTGGCCGCGGAATAGGAGAGATCAACAATCCGGCTCCTGACAAATGGACCACGATCATTGACCCGTACCACCGTCGAACGACTATTATCAAGATTGGTGACCTTCAGGTAAACGTTCATCGGCAACGTTTTGTGTGCTGCCGTCATCGCATACATGTCGTACGTCTCGCCATTGCTGGTTTTTCGACCGTGGAATTTATCACCATACCAACTGGCAATGCCCTTCTCAACATAACCTTCTGCGGATGGTATTGGTTGATAGCGTTGGCCGTTGACTTCATAAGCGCGCAGAGTCGGCGTAAGGCCAGCCTGGTCTGGCGTGTTGACAACCCGCGTCGTATAGGTTGGAGCACCGCAGGCTGCCAGGAGCAGAAAGAGCAGGAGAATTGAAAAATATTGTATGAATTTCATCATGTGAGCATTGATAATGGAAGCTGAACGTTAAGTCAACAGGATCAATGTTCAGGCAATCTCAGCCGCCTGAATGCCCAGGCAGCATTGCCCTACTCCTGCTACTTGTGGCCCCCTGGCATTAAATATAGATATGATCCGTTACAAACAAGGCGGGGACAGAATGTAAATTCTGTCCCCGTATCTTCAGATCTTAATTCCCAGACAAACCGGATTATTCTTCGATTACGGACATGGCCCTGAATTTCTGGTAACGCTGTTCAACCAGTTCATCAGGTGACAGTTTATTCAGTTCGGCCAGATGTTTTTTAAGATATTCCTTCAAGGTCGCAGCCGCAGCGACATGATCATTATGCGCACCACCGTCCGGCTCAGGGACAACATCATCGATAATCACACCGAGTGCATCGATATCCATGGCAGTCAATTTGAGGGCTTCAGCAGCTTCAGGGCCACGAGTGCCGTCACTCCAGAGGATTGCGGCACAACCTTCCGGCGAGATGACTGCATAAACGGAGTATTGCATCATCATCACCTTGTTGCCGACGGCAATCGCCAAAGCACCACCGGAACCGCCTTCTCCGGTGACGGTGACAATGATCGGCACGGTCAAACCTGCCATCTCACGCAAGTTACGGGCAATAGCTTCTGCTTGACCGCGCTCTTCGGCACCGATTCCGGGGAAAGCTCCCGGCGTATCGACAAAAGTGAAGATTGGTAGCCCAAATTGCTCAGCCATCTGCATGACACGCAAGGCCTTACGGTAACCTTCCGGATTCGGCATACCAAAATTCCGATAGACCTTCTCCTTGGTATCGCGTCCCTTCTGATGACCAATGACCACACATGGTTCACCGTCCAATCGAGCAAAGCCACAAACCAGGGCCGGGTCATCGCGATAGTTACGATCGCCATGAACCTCAAACCATTCGGTAAAAATATGCTTGATGTAATCCTGGGTGTGAGGGCGGCTCTGGTGCCGGGCCAGTTGAGTCCGTTGCCAACGCGTCAGGTTGGAGAATATTTCTTCACGCAACCTATCAGATTTCTTTTCCAACTTTTTGATATCAGAAGAGAAATCAACACTATCTGTCGAATAATCACGAAGCTCCCTGATCTTCTGATCAAGCTCCGCCAGGGGTTTTTCAAAATCTAAAAAAAACTGCATTTGCAGGCTCCTGTCAATTCTTTGGCAACTAAATATTGATATTTTTAAAGCTACCAATGGCTAAGCAAACGTTGCTTCCGACAAAGCGCAGTCATTTTTCAGAGGAGAAGACATGCTTGATATATGTCGAGGTTCTGAAAAATAGTGCAACGCCGTAGGGCAGACTTTTTGCGACGCCATAGGTTATTCAAAAGTGACGACATTATAACCGAACAACTTCTCGACGTCATCCATCATTTCATCACTGGCCTGAAGGCGTAGTGTATCGGGTAATGATATCACGGTTTCACTGCGATTTGGCACAACCAGGTGAATTAGTGCCTCGCATTCACCACGATAGCGCGCCATGATTTCCTTGAGATCGCGCAACTGACGATCATCCAGGCCGGGAGACGTCAATCGGAAATGGACTAACTTGGTCATGTTCTTCTGCACATCCTTAAGCGCCTTCACTTCGTTGACCAGGATTTTACAAGCTTCTTCACCGACATCTAACGTGCCTCTGACCAATAGCGCTTCTTCACTATTGAGCAGCTCCGCATTGAGGGTGTAAGTCTCCGGAAAAACCACCATCTCAACAAAGCCGCTGAGATCTTCAAGCGTGACGAACGCCATTCGGTCACCTTTGCGGGTGTTCAAAAGCTTAATACCAGTAACGATACCACAGACAGTGACTTCTTCCTTGTCTGCGCGTTCGATCAGACCAGCCGTATCACAAGTGCTGAAGCGTTTGATCGCATCACTGTGTCGCGCCAGGGGGTGTCCCGTAATATAGAAACCGATCGCTTCTTTTTCGTTGGTTAGCAGCACATTTTCAGGCCACTCTTCGACATCAGGGAGTTTGCCGTATGCGTGTCCACTCTGAGTAACGATCTCTTCCGAGCCGAAGAGCGATTCCTGACCAGACTCTTTCTCACGCTGAACCTTCTGACCATACTCCATGGCCTCTTCCAGAGCCGCCATGAATTGTGCACGTTTGTTACCAAAGGAATCAAAGGTGCCACATTTGATCAACGCTTCGACAACACGTTTGTTGACACGACGCAAATCGACGCGTTCGCAGAAATTGTGTAGAGATTCAAAAGGACCATCTTCTCGAGCCTCAACAATGGCCTCGACCGCGCCCTCGCCTACCCCCTTGACCGCGCCTAGTCCGAAGCGAATATCCTTGGTGTGAACGGTAAAATCGCAACTCGATTCATTGATATCCGGCGGAAGAATTGCAATCTCCATATTGCGGATTTCATTAATATTTTTGATTACTTTGTCAGTGTTCTCCATGTCCTCAGTCAAGAGTGCGGTCATGAATTCAACCGGGTAATGAGCTTTGAGGTAAGCAGTCTGGTAGGCAATGTAGGCATATGCAGCCGAGTGAGACTTATTAAAACCGTACTCAGCGAATTTCTCCATCAGGTCGAACACCGCCTCGGCTTTCTTGGTATCCAGCTTGTTCTCTTTCGCGCCAGAGAGGAAGGTTTTCTTCTGTTTGGCCATTTCCTCGGCTTTCTTCTTACCCATGGCGCGCCGCAACAGATCCGCTCCACCGAGCGTATAATTACCCAAAACCTGGGCAATCTGCATGACCTGCTCCTGGTAAACAATAACCCCGTAGGTATCCTTGAGTAGTGGCTCAAGCTGCGGGAAATCGTAGGTAAAGGTCTCGACACCATGCTTTCGTTTAATGAACGAGTCAACCATTCCCGAACCAAGCGGACCAGGACGGTAGAGGGCCACCATCGCAATCAAGTCTTCAAAGCAGGTCGGCTTAAGCTTGATCAGGTATTCCTTCATCCCTGATGACTCCAACTGGAAGACACCGGTGGTTTCACCCCGGCTGAGCAACAGGTAGGACTCCTCGTCATCATTAGGAATCAGATCAAGATCGAAGTCGTGATCCTTCCCTTCCCTGATCAGACGAATTGCATTGCTGATGACGGTCAGGGTTTTCAAGCCGAGAAAGTCGAACTTGACCAAACCAATTTTTTCGACATAGCCCATGTCGAACTGGGTCACCTGGCCCTTCGACTTGGGATCAACATAGAGCGGCAGATATTCCGTCAACGGCTTGGGAGTGACCACAACACCCGCGGCATGGGTCGAAGCATGGCGCGTTAGCCCTTCGAGCGAGAGGGCAACATCAAACAGCTGCTTGACCCGGCTGTCCTTCTCGACCAGTTCGCGCAGGCGCGGCTCCTGTTTCAGTGCATCTTTGAGGGTAACCTTCTTGCCGGTCGGATTTGGGATCAGCTTGGCGATCGCATCGACCTCACCATAAGGGATGGCCATGCCGCGCCCGACATCGCGGATAACCGCGCGAGCCATCATGGAACCGAAGGTGATGATCTGCGCTACATTTTCTGGCCCGTACTTCTCCCGCACATAATTAATGACATCCTCACGGCCATTGATGCAGAAGTCGACGTCGATATCAGGCATGGAGACACGTTCCGGGTTGAGGAAACGCTCGAAGAGCAGATGATAGGGTATAGGGTCGATGTCGGTAATTTTCAGAGCGTAGGCAACCAGACTGCCAGCCGCGCTACCGCGTCCGGGACCTACTGGAATATTTTGATCTTTAGCCCAATTGATGAAATCGGCAACAATCAGAAAGTAATCAGGGAAGCCCATCTGGTTGATGATCTGCAATTCCTCCGCGAGGCGAGCCTTGTACGCTTCAACCTCTTCTGCAGAGAAATCTGGGCGGAGCTTACGAATGCCGACAAAGCGCTGTTCCAGTCCTGCATAAGACTGTTGCTCAAGAGCCTGGCTAGGTGTCTGCCCCTCAGTAAGGGCCAGTGCCGGGAAGTGGTAGTTCTTACCGCTGACATCGAGCTCCAGATTACAGCGTTCGGCGATTTCCACCGTATTACTGATTGCCTCTGGAACATGCTTGAACAGTTCTGCCATTTCGTCGGGCGTCTTGACATAGAACTCTTCGTTGGCAAAACGCATCCGATTCGGGTCTTCCATCGTCTTGCCGGTCTGAATGCAGAGCAAGACTTCATGCGCGAAAGCGTCACTGCGCGTCAGATAATGGCAATCGTTGGTCGCAACGAGGGGTAATCCGAGTTCCTTGCCAAGCTCGATCAGCCCCTTGTTGGCGACTTCCTGATCCGCGATAAAGTTTTCCTGCAGTTCAAGGTAGAGACGATTGTTATCGAAGATTTGGGACATTTCTATGACCCGCTGGCGGGCATGATCCATACGTCCACGGGTAATCAGGCTGGGGATCTCGCCGCCCAGACAAGCAGTCATGGCAATCAGACCTTCGTTGTGTTCACTCAGAAGATCCCAATCGATCCGAGGCTTGTAGTAAAAGCCATCCTGATAAGCGGTTGAAACCATACGACAGAGATTGCGGTAGCCTGTTCGGTTTTTACAGAGCAGAATAAAGTGACCGGATGCATCACTCGAGGATGCCGCACCGCTCTTCGTATGACGCGAACCCGAGGCTACATAAACTTCACAACCGATGATTGGTTTAACACCAGCGGCGTGAGCCTTTGAGTAAAACTCCAGAGCACCAAACATGTTGCCATGGTCGGTGATGGCCATGGCTGGCATACGATGCTCTTTAGCTCGCTCTACCAGATCGCCAACACGGATGGCGCCATCAAGCAGACTGTACTGGGTGTGGCAGTGGAGATGAACAAAGTTGGCGTGATGCATGAGTTTAAAAAACACCTTTTAAAGGCCAATGGAGGGCGATTAACCGAAGAAAAAATCAATTAATGCATAAGCTTACACGGCAAATGGCGCGGAAAACGAAGGAAAACCGGTGGCGAACGGAAGGTGATTCCATCGGCCTTTAATTCGATAAGAATAGTAGCACTGCCACAGGAAAGTGGTCAAGAAACTCAGGGGATTTTGTCAGAAGATTTCGTTAAAGAACCTCGACATCGAAGTGACTCAACATATTGACCAGGAGAATCAGCGGTAGACCGATCAGGCTGGTGTAATCATTACCGGCCATCTTCTCCATCAAGGGAATTCCCAGCCCCTCAATCTTGAACGAACCAGCACAGTCAATCGGATTCTCTTTGGCAACATAATGTTTGATCTGCTCTTCGGACAATTCTCGCATGGATACCGAGAAGGTGTCGAATTCCGTCAGAGTCTCGCCACTGGCACTGTCATAGATAGCCAGGCCGGTATAAAAGGTATGTTTGCGCCCCTGCATTTCCAACAACTGTTCAATCGCTTTTTCCGGCGTTCCCGGCTTGCCCAACAGACGATGACGAGCATCGACAAAAACCTGATCGGAACCGATGATCAGGGCATCGTCATATTTCTCGGCAATGCTTTTCGCCTTCTGCAGCGCCTGATGTTTAACCAGGAGTTCTGCAGAGACGCTCGCATCCATCTGCTCCTTGTAACGAGGAGCAGCAACATGAAAGCTCAATTCGAGTTGACGCATTAATTGCAGACGATAGGGGCTGGTTGAAGCAAGGACCAAGGTGCGCATGAATACCTTCCGAAAAGAAAATTTGTGTGCACCTTTTTACCTCAACCTGTCATCGCAATGCAATCGTCAGACGATATGGTTCCACACCGGTAACGATTCAGAAACAACAGGGGCAGTATAAGCAAGGCTGTTACCATGCGGTTGGCTTCGACGGACGTGTCGAAGCGGCATATCACGAACAGATTCTAGCAATGCACTTTCCAGAAGATCCGAGCCACATCGATCGATAAATTCGATGAAACCTGAGCCACCGAGCCAGGCATCGGCAAAAGTCACAGAATCGTTGCGACCAACCTCAACCAGAACATCACCTTCGTAGCAACCGTCACCAATCGTTCCGGAGATGCGCATACCACGTCCCTGACGCTCTGTAGCGTAGATATCAAAATAAATGGCGCTGCCGTTATCTTCTGTCGTACCGATGTAGATCATAGTCGCCTCCTTGTTGGCTTTGATTTTATCTTAACAAGGTTCGCGACAGAATATGTCACAGGTTGTTTATCACTAATTTGGGCGGATTCGACATACAGAAAAGAGGAATGTCGTTCTGGCGACACTCCTCTTAAGTTCTCATCTGACGGTAGAACCTGTAGCTTTATTTTACAGAAACACTTCAAACATCGTGAGCAATTTCAAGATCAGAGATCCGATCATGCAGTTTCTTCTCATTCTGATGTCTTTCGGTCACATCTCGCAGAATAGCCGCGACACCAATCGGTTTACCGTCATCATCATTTAACATCACGATTGAGAACTCGGCCGAAAGCCTGGAGCCATTCTGGTGCATTGCCGGAACAGCCATTAGTTCTGTGCCGTACAGAGTTTCACCAGTCTCCATGGTTTTATGATAACCGTCCCAGTGACGCTTTCGAAGTTTTTCCGGGATGATAAGATCAAGAGACTGTCCAATGGCATCTGCCGCCGAACAACCAAAAATCCGTTCTGCACCCTGATTCCAAAAGCGAATGATTCCACGTTCATCAGCGAAGAGTATCGCATCAGGTGCAAGGGTCAATATTTGTTTACTCAGCACATCTATATCAGGACTTGACATAAAACCTCCAATTTCCAGTTTCTTTCGTCAAACTTTAGTTTATCACCACGGGCCACTGGATTGGTAGGCTTTTATGGATTTTGGATGTAAGCATTCTTTCTGGTATAGAACCACCAGTTAAGTACCAGACAGACAAAGTAAAAAACTGCAAAACCGTACAAAGCATTTTCCGGTGTTGTCGCCTTGATCTGCTCACCAAAAACCTTGGGAATAATAAAAACTTATCGAGGTTTTATTGCTTGAGTAAACCGTCGCGCAAACTTTGATAAAAGACCGTCCGCAAGCTCTCAGGCTCCAGGACCTCTACGTACGGCAGGTAAGAAAAGAGCCACGCCAGGATTTCCTTCTCCCCGCTAGCCTCGAAGGTGACTGTCAGGGAACCACCGTCCTCTTCCACTACGATCTGACTCGGATGCCAGACACGTTCACGAATCAAGTGCCCAATTTCCTCACCGAAACGGACTTTAATTGTCTGCTGATTTTCATCAATCAGACCAAAAGCGGAACCGGTCAGATCTCCTGCGGAGAAATCCTCAGGGACTTCAAATCGCTCACTGAGCACCGTAATTTGCTCGATACGATCAATGAGAAAAAGTCGTAGTGCATTACGATTATGCGCATAACCTCCCAAGTAGAGAGCGCCTTCATAAAAGAGTAAGGTATAGGGATCAAATCGATAGGTTTCGGTGGTTCGCCGAGCAGGCGTGTAAGAGAGGTCAAGTCGATACTGATAGAGGAGCGCCCGCCGTAGTTCCTTCAGAAGATCTTTCTTTGCGGCATAATCACGCTCGCCTTGAAATTTAGGTGATGCCGTTTCTGCAATTCTCTCTAAATGGGCAACGCTGCGTGGTGGCAAACTCGAATGAATTCGTCCAAAAATGTCATCAAGGTCATCCTGGAAGGGTGTCCCACGTAAGAACCCAAGCTGGCCACGACAGAGATAAAGAGTCATCAACTCTTCGAGAGAGAACGTAATTGGCGGCAGTTTTTTGAACCCGGTCATGAATCGGTAAAGAGTTTGTCCACCGGGCTCAGGATCGGAGACCAAGGGATATCCAGCATCAGGAATTGCATCCAGATCGCGATAGACCGTCCTGCGAGTAACTCCGCACTCTTCAGCGAGTTCATCGACGGTCGCGCCGTAGCGGGCTTCGAGAATACGAATCACATCATGCAATCGTGCTGCCTGGCTGTATTTTTTAGCGGGTTTCCCCGGTTTCTTTTTGCTCTTTTCCATCATGTTTGTTCTTTTGCTCCCCCCTGCACCCCTATTCCTGGAAAATGCCAAGGGCCGGTTTATAGAAACCGGCCCTTGTTAGCAACTTGACTGACATTAGAATAGGTCTTATGTCCCCCGACTCCCCCTTTATCATCAAAGTACGAAGCTTTCTTATTGCCCGACTGATGATCTGTCGGGAATTGTCCGCCGATGTCTGCATCTGCTCGGCAACTTCGGCGAAGGTCATTCCCTGATTAAATCGCAGCTCCAAAGCTTGTCTCTGATTCTCATTCAATTTCGAAAGTTCAGTAAAGGCTGCCTGGATAGGGGCCGGCTCTGCATAACCATCGACAAATTCTTCCGAGACTGTGATGTGCCTGTCGTGCGCCCCCTTTTTACGGACATGGTCTATCAGAGCATTCCTTGTAATCGTAAACAGCCATGGCAAAAACGGGATGTCATGACGATATTTATGACGCCCTTTATGAAGCTTGGTGAACGCCGTCTGGAAAACATCTTCCGCTTCGTTTCGATCTCTTAATTTCGTCACAAGAAATCCTAGAACCCGGCCTTTGTGACGCCCATATAATATTTCGAAAGCGTCAAAATCGCCATCGACATACGCAACCATGAGTTCTTCGTCAGTCAATTCCTTCCACCTCTCCTCTTTATCATTTAAACGAAATGAAGTTGTTTTTTGTGACAATTATATTTTTTATTTTTTTTGTCACAAAAACCCCGACTATTCCGTTCTGGCTGTTAAAGGGACACAAACAACCCAAACTAAAAGGAGAATATCATGAAAACATCTAAAAACAGTTTTAATGGAATTTTGTCTACAGCGTTAGTCATCTTGACATTACTGG
>JAGXHM010000091.1 GCA_024636155.1 Deltaproteobacteria bacterium | reverse complement strand
GGGCCGGGGTGAGGGGAAACACTACTCCACAGCCTGCCCAAATTCCTCAACCCAGGCCTGCTGCAACGACAGATGCCGCAGGAATTCAGCAGCATAGAGGAAGCGTTCGGCAGGTACCGGCACATTCACCTGTTCCTCGCCGCGTTGTACAGTAAAAGCGAAGCCGCTTTTGCCGTTCCGCTCCCAACGTTCCACCGTCAGTCGCGTCTTCACTTCGCCATCACTCCCTTCGAAACGATGATTGAGACTTTCCTGGCCTCCGTCGCGAAAAACTTTCTGCATCTTGTCGTGCAGTGCAAAGGCTTCGGCGGGTTCGGCAATGAAACGAATCGCGCTGCTGCCGCTGGCAAGCCGAAAAAAACGCAGGGCGATACGCCCTTCCGTTGGCCGTCCCTCGCTACGGCGTTCGCAAGGAGTGATCGAGATTCCGGTCTGCTTGGCATAAATGGTGGTTTGTGGAATTTTGTTCATGGTTCCCTCCTGTGGGTGAAAGGCCGCATAAGCGGCATAATTACAATTGCAAGGTTTGCATTATAACAAAAGTCAGCCATTTTGCTTTCGGAAAGTCAAGAACGGACCTCAAGCCTTTTTGATGGCGTGCTCCTCTTCATAAACGAGGAAGAGGAAGTCCATGAGAGATTTGCAATCCGATCAACAAATCAGTACTATGACTGTACTAAAAGATAGACAGTCTTGATTTCTCACCCGGTTGCGGGGAACACCAAGGAACGAGAACAAATGCTGCCACCAAAACAACATAAAGCCTACTGCAACTTCTACGATGCCGTTCGTGACGAAGAGCATCTCGATGCGCGCATCACAGCGATGATAGGGTTGGCTGCCGCCATGGCCCGGGAATGCCAGCCATGAATCGAATACTACCTTGGCGTGGCCAGGGAAGAGAAGATTACAGATCAGGAAATCGGCGCCATCCAGGGCATCGTCATGGCGGTTGCCGCCGGCAAGATCAATGTCATGATGCGCGAAGCTTCTTCACCCGCCAAAGACTGACTCTCAACCAAACCTATCGCTGTGCAACAAACCAGGAGACGATCCATGTCTGATCGCCGCGCACTCTTGCGTACTCTGCCTGCTATTGATCGCCTCTTGGGAACCTCTCAACTGACTGAACTTGAGCAAACCCAGCCACATTTGCTGATTCGCGAAGCCGCTCAAAAAACTGTTGATGAACTACGCCAGCAGATTCTTGACAAGCAGGCTCCTTTGCCTGATCTCGACCTTGATGCCGTTGCCGGCCTGGTCGCCACAAAGGTCGCAGCCATGGCCAAACCATCGCTGCGCAAGGTCATCAACGTCACCGGTACCTTGCTACACACCAACCTCGGCCGGGCTCCCCTCTGCAGCGACGCGCTGCTGGCGATCAATGCCGTCGCTCAAGGCTATTCCAATCTTGAATATGACCTTGATGCGGGGCAACGTGGCAAACGCTTCACTCATGTTGAGGAATTGATCTGCAGACTGACCGGCGGCGAAGCAGCCACTGTGGTCAACAACAATGCCGGGGCGGTCATGCTTGCCCTGGCGGCTCTGGCCGGTGGTCACAGTGCAATCGTCTCGCGTGGCGAGTTGATTGAAATCGGTGGTTCTTTCCGCATTCCCGAGATCATGGCTGCCAGCGGCGTCAAACTGGTCGAAGTCGGCGCCACCAACAAGACCCACCTTAAAGATTATGCGAATGCAATCGACAAGGAAACGGCACTGATTCTCAAGGTCCATACCAGCAACTACCGGATCCTTGGCTTCACCGAAGCAGTGAGCGGCGAAGAGCTGGCCGAGCTGGCTCATCAACACGATATCCCGGTGCTTGAGGACCTCGGCAGCGGCCTGCTGATTGACTTGACTCCCTACGGGCTGCCGCGCGAACCAACGGTGCGCGAAGCATTGAAAACCGGCATAGATCTGGTCACCTTCAGCGGCGACAAACTATTGGGCGGCCCTCAGGCGGGGATCCTCGTCGGCAAACGGGATGTTATCGACAAGGTTCGCAAACACCCCATGGCTCGCGCCCTGCGTATCGACAAGCTGACGCTGGCGGCTCTCGAAGCGACGCTCAGGCTTTATCTCGACCCGCAGAAGGCCTTGGCCCAGATCCCGACTCTGAAGATGCTTTCATTGCCGGCTTCTGAGTTGCAGCAGCAGTGCGAAACGCTCTTGCCGAAGATCATGGAATCGATCGGTCATGCTGGTGACTGCACCATCATCGCCGCGACAGCCACTGTCGGTGGCGGCGCTCTACCGCTGGCCAAGCTGCCAGGACGAGCGATTGCTGTCACGCCAAAGAACATGTCGGTGAACGAGCTCATAACCCGGCTGCGGAGCTGTGATCCGGCGGTCATCGGTCGGGTTCAGGATGATCAGTTTTTGATCGACCCACGTACTTTAAATAATGATGACGAGAAACTTCTGCTACTCGCGTTAACTCAGGTATTCACGCAGTAAGTTTATTCAACGCGGAGACGCAGAGACACTGAGGTTCAAATCTTTTTCAAGTTGTTCTCCGCGGCTCTGCACCTCCGCGTTGAAACAGATTCTAAAGCTTTTACGGACAGATAACTATGAGCAGCGCAAAGCGTTACCACATCATCGGCACAGCCGGACACGTTGACCACGGCAAAACCGTTTTGATCAACAAACTCACCGGCATCAACACCGATCGCCTCAAAGAAGAGCAGGAACGCGGTATTTCCATCGAGCTCGGCTTCGCCCCCTTCAAACTGGCCAACGGCAGTATGGTCGGCGTGGTCGATGTTCCGGGTCACGAGAAGTTCATTCACAACATGCTCGCCGGCATTGGTGGTATCGACCTGGTTCTGCTGGTCATCGATGTGAATGAGGGCGTCATGCAGCAGACCCGCGAGCATCTGCAGATATTACAGTTATTGCAGATTCCGCGCGGCATCCTGGTGTTGACCAAGTGTGACCTGGCTGAAGAAGACTGGATTGATATTGTCGAGGAAGAAGTCCGCGAGACATTCGCCGGGACCTTCCTTGAGAAGGCCCCTTGTTGCAGAGTCTCGGCGCTACAGGGTGACGGCATCGAGGAACTGCAGCAAACCATCCAAAACATTCTCGCCGAGCTTCCGCCGCGCGACGAAGATGGCCCCACCCGCCTGCCGATCGACCGTCACTTTACCATCAGTGGCTTCGGCACAGTGGTCACCGGCACCCTCCTCTCCGGCCGCATCAAGGTTGGCGATACCGTCGAAGTCATGCCGCCTGGTGAGACAGTCAGAGTTCGTGAAGTGCAGGTCCACGGTGAAAAAGCTGAGGTGGCCCGTGCCGGACAACGCGTGGCGCTTAACCTGGCCGGGCTGGAACGAAGTGACCTCGTCCGTGGCGCGGTTGTTGCCACTCCCGGATTTTTCACCATGACCGAACGTTTCGACGCCCGCCTCAACCTGTTGGAAGAGGCACCGCGTCCACTCAAGTTCCGCGACCCGGTCCATCTGCACATGGGCACCGCCAAAGTCAGTGCCCGAGTGGCCCTGCTCGATCGCGACGAGCTGCAACCGGGCGAGAGCGTGTTGGCCCAATTCCACCTCGACAGCCCGCTGGTGGCCCATCGTCAGGATCGCTTCATCGTCCGCTCCTATTCACCAATGACCACCATCGGCGGCGGCCAGATTATCGATCCGGCCCCGGTCAAGCACAAGCGTTTCCGCAAAGAGGTGATGCAGGCGCTCAAAGAGCTGGAATCAGGTGAAGGTTCGTTTATCGTGCAAAAACTGGCGGAACTTGGTTGCGTCAAACAGAAAGAGTTGGAACAGGCTTCCGGGTTGGGACGTGAACGAATTACTGCACTGTTGGAGAGCCTGACCGCGGCTGACCAGATTTGCCGGATCGGTGACCAATGGGTTACAATTGAGACAGCGCGTGCCTGGCACCGTGTTCTCGTCGAAACCGTTGACAACTACCATCGCGACAATGCCCTGCAACCGGGTATTCCTCACGCCACCCTCAAAGCTGTCCTGCCCACCAAAGTTGCCCCCAAAGCTTTTGAACAGCTCCTCGGTGACCTCGTCACAAGCGGTCAACTGGCACAACGTGGCGAATGGGTAGCACGCACCGATTTCACCGCAAAACCCTCCGAGGAGCAGATAGCACTTTTGCAAAAGCTGGAGAAAGTTTACCTTGAGGCCGGAGTCGAAGCGAAAGGCCGGGTCGATATGCTGGCCCTTGCAAAAGTACCGGAGACACAGGTCGAGTCTTTACTCGCCTTTCTCTTTTCAAAGGGCACTCTGGTTCGGCTCAACGATGACTCCCTGATTCACAAAGACGCTTACCAGAAAACTATTGCAGCACTCACAACTCACTTTGCCACGAAAGAGACGCTGACACTGGCCGAATTCCGCGACCGGATCGGCAGTGCCCGCAAACAGACCCAGGCAATTCTGGAACTCTTTGACAGCCTCAAGTACACTATGCGCAAGGGCGATGAGCGAGTCGCCTGGAAATTACCTGAATAACGGGACGCGGAACACAATTTCTTTTCTCGTACCTCGTCCCGCGTGCCACATGGAGTATAACGACATGAAACTGACCCATCTATCCAAAACCAGCGGTTGAGCCGCCAAGATGGCCCCCGGGCCATTGGCGCAGGTGCTGCGCCAGCTACCGACAATTCATGATGAAAATCTTCTGACTGCCGCGATTCCCTTCGCCGATGCCGGGGTTTATCGTATTTCTGACGATTGCGCCCTGGTCCAATCTGTCGATTTCTTTACACCGATCGTTGATGATCCGCGGACTTTTGGCCGCATCGCCGCAGCCAACGCCCTCTCCGATATTTATGCCATGGGTGGCAAACCAATCACCGTCATGAACCTGGTTGGCTTCCCCTCCTGCCTGGAGCAAGAGGTCCTGGTTGAAATTCTCAAAGGCGGAGCGGAGAAGGTTCACGAATCGGGTGCAATTGTTGTCGGCGGACACACCGTTGAGGATGATGAACCGAAATTTGGTCTGGCCGTCACCGGCCTGGTCGATCCAAAACATTTAGTGACCACCGTGGGTGCGCAACCGGGTGACATCCTGGTTTTAACCAAGCCACTTGGCGTCGGCATTCTGGCGACAGCATTAAAGGGAGAAGTGATTAAAGCAGAAGAGATGGCTGAGGCCATCCGTGACATGGAAACGCTGAATCGTGCCGCCTCTGAAGTCATGCTCAAAGTTGGGGTCAATGCCTGCACCGACATTACCGGTTTCGGTCTACTCGGTCACGCGTTGGAGATGGCCGAAGCCAGTCAGATCGGCATTGAAATTGATGCATCCGCCCTGCACGTCTATCCCCAGGTAATGGATCTTGCTGCAATCGGCCTGGTGCCAGCAGGCAGCTACCGTAATCGCGAACACTACATGCCGAAAGTGGTTAATCGTGAACAAGTTGCTCCTGAAATAGTGGATATTCTCGCCGATCCACAGACTTCTGGCGGGTTGTTGATTTCAGTATCCAAGGACAGATTGTCACAGCTCACTACGCTGCTCGAAGCCGCGAACAGCAATGCCTTTCACATTGGCCGTGTGGTTGTTGAGCATCCCGGCAAGTTGACTGTCAGATAAAACGTTCCGACCAAAGGAACCAACACTCAGAGAGCGTTGGGCGCTGGCAATGGCTGTAGACCGCATACCTTCAGAGAAGAGCTGAACAGTTACCTCAGCTTTAGCAAAAGATCACGCATCACTTCCCGGCAGTTCTCCATGATGACAGCTATTTTCTCCGCATCCAGATCGTCCCAGTGGATACCTGCCGTTACGACGACATGAGTATCGAGTCCGGCGGCGATAGACTCGGCGGCCTCTTTGACAATGACATCCTCCTTGTGACCAGGAAAAGTCATCACAGAGGCTGTTGCACTGACACAAGCAGGATCTTTGTGACTTGGCCTGGGTTGCGCCGCGGCGACTGAACCTATATGCGGACGTTCTCCTCCCCAAATATAGATCAGGATATCAGCGCCGATGCGAACGGCTTCCGCTTCTATCAGGAGCTGATCGTCTCTCGATCTGACATATATCCGTTCAGGCCGATGTCCTTTTCCCTCTACCATTAACCCAGTAACTCATCCTCTGGAGGAACAACTTGTCCATGCCGCAACGAAGATTAGGTATAAAACCAATGCCTTGCACCCTCCCCCAACCCCTCCCATCAAAGGGAGGGAGGCTTAATCTCCCCTCTCCCCATGTGGGAGAGGGCTAGGGAGAGGGGTGGTGTTTTTTGATTGCGTCTTTACGTTGGTTTCTTATCGCATTGGCAACACGAATCACCACCATTGCTCGGGTTACAAAACCAAAATTCTAAAGGTCAGATTCAGGCTCATCAACGGCGCTGATCATGTGAACATCCACTTCTTCACCAGCCACGATTTGCTCTCGTTCAGCGGGGAGAACAGCAATGCCATTGGCACGCAACATGGTGCTCAGGATCCCGGTGTTTTGATCTCCGGCACTGGTAGCGATCAAGCGTTCTCCGTTGTCGACCACCCGTACCCGCAGAAATTGCACACGCCCCGGCTTCTTGGTCATTGTCTCTCGCATGGTCGCCTTGACAAACGGCTTGATAACCCTTTGATGTCCCATCATTTTCAGCAGTGCGGGCCGGACAAGTTCTTCAAAGGTGACCATGCTCGACACAGGGTTCCCAGGCAAGGAGAATACCGGCTTACCTCCTTTGAGTCCAAAGGCGGTCGGTCGACCCGGCTTGATATCAACCTTCCAGAACCGGCTTTCAACCCCCACCTCCTGCAACATTTCACAGACCAGATCGCGGTCACCCATCGACCCCCCGGCCGAGGTAATCAGCACATCTGCCTGCAATCCCTCTGTCAGTTTTTCTTTCAGACTTTCTCGATTATCCCGGGCAATACCAATCAGCAAAGGTACGCCACCAATCTCCACTACCGCCGCAGCCAGTGAATAAGCGTTGCTGTTGATAATCTGGCCTGGACCAATCTGCTCACCCGGCTCCACCAATTCATCACCGGTTGACAAAATCGCCACCCTTGGACGACGGAACACGGCAACATTTTTTAACCCGAAAGAGGCCAGCATGTTGATTTCTGCAGGGCGCAAGACGCTGCCAGCAGTCATGACAACGGTACCCTTGCGTACGTCTTCGCCGCGAAGCCGAAGGTGATCACCGGCGTTGACCCGCCCCTTGATCTGGACCCGACCGTCTTGTTCTTCGGTCTCTTCGACCGGAACGATCGCATCGCATCCAGCCGGGGCCGGTGCGCCGGTCATGATCTTGATCGCCTGCCCTGGTTTGACAGCAAGGCCGTCGGCAGTGCCGCCAGCGGGGATATAGCCATCGATCAGGAGCGGCTTCTGTGCCTGGCAATCTTCCGCTCTAACGGCAAAACCATCCATGGCCGAATTATCCCAGCGCGGCAGATCCCAGGGGGCCCTGATCTCTTCGGCGAGAACCCGGCCGACCACCTCAATAAGAGGGACCGATTCAGTGGGCAGGAAGGAGACATTCTCCAGGATCAAAGCCCTTGCGTGTTCAAAGGTTTCTGCCATACCATTTTTCTCCGATTGCTTTAAATATTCAGAACTATTCAGTACCCAACACGATACGAACAGCATGTGGGCTGCTGCTGTTGGCAGCGGGAAGTTAAGTGATAACGTTGGACGCTGGCGATGGCTGCAGACCACATGCCTTCACTGAAGATCATCAAGAAGACGACCATTCTCAATCCGGATCATCTCGCCCTCCAACCGCTCTGGTTGAGACAAGTCGTGAGTGGAGATAAGCTCTATGGCAATCTTGAATGAGTCACTTCCGGGCCTTGCTTCCTGTCCAACTTACCTGTGGCATAGAAATCTTGCGCAGCAGCCCACTGAGGGGCTGCACGCTCGATTCAGCTAAAGGTTTTTGATTTTCTCGGTCAGTGCCGGCACAAACTCTTTAAGATCAGCCACAATCAGAACATCGGCAACTTCGCCGATCGGCGCATCCTTGTCGGTATTGATCGCCACAATGAACTCCGATTTTTTCATCCCCGCCAGATGCTGGATCGCCCCGGAGATACCGCAGGCGACGTACAACTTAGGCGAGACAGTCTGACCGGTGGTGCCCACCTGGCGGCTGTGATCAGCCCACTCAGAATCAACCACCGGACGACTGGCGCCGTACTCCCCTTTCAGGGCCTTGGCCAAAGCCTCGATGATCCCCAGGTTTTCCGGTTTGCCGATGCCACGACCGGCACTGACAATCACGCCAGCCTTGGACAGATCAATGCCACCGGCTTCAGCTTCTTCATAACCACAGAACTCCACCTGGGCGGCAGCGTCAGTCTCGATCTGCACGACCGTTGGAGTACCGCTCGGCTCATCTTCCAGGCCGAAAGCGCCGCCCTGAAGGGTGAGCACCATTTGCGCAGTCTTTGCCTTAACATCGCGCCGCAGTTTGGAGTTACAGGCCGGCACAACCGGGACACCGTCAACCATGTCGACAACCTCGGAGACATGGGCGACGTTGAGCGCCAGAGAGATTCGAGGGGCCAGATCCCAGCCATAGGAACTATGGGCAAAGACCACCATGTCGGGCTGTTCTTTGGCGATCACATCAAGCAGTAACTGCTTGTGCACTGCCGGATTGAATTCACTGTATTTGCCGGCATCGGCCAAATAAAGCGTGCCGTTGTAAGCAGGCAGGGTGCTTGCGGAGCCCACCAGGAACATGGCACTGTCGGCACCGAATTTCTGGGCAAAAGCGACCAGTTCATAGGTACTGTTGAGTATTTTGCCGTCTCTATATTCTGCAACGAGTAAAGTTTTCATTGTTTCCTCC
>JAGXHM010000016.1 GCA_024636155.1 Deltaproteobacteria bacterium | reverse complement strand
TGAAAAAACAGAGGCCTCATCGCGTGCGGAATTGTGCGGGTTTAAAAAAGGTTGATGGGTTGAAACCGTTTCAAGGGTAAGCATATAGGGCATTTTTGTTTCTAGTGTGGGCAGAAGGTCAAAAACCCTTTTGTAAAGAGCTTCATCCGGTGCTGCTCCGAAGTGCAGACGCGGCCAACCCTCGTAGAAAGTTTGTTCTGCCCCTTCGATAGTCTGAAAACCAATATTGTTGAGCCAGGTTCCCTTACTTAGAAAGCTGAGATCGCCTGTTGTCATGAACACCGTGTAGTAGCCGTTGCTGTTAAACAGAGTGGGTAGTGAGCCTTTTCTTTCATGAAACCCTTTGTAGAAGAAGCCTGAATCCCAGCTTGCTGCAGCGTATCCTTTTATAGGGGGGAACATATGCTTTCCCGTAAAGATAGAGATCAGACCGGCCTCAGTGGTGAACCCATTTGAATGAAAATTGGTGTAGGAGGTGTTTTCATTTGCGATTCGGTCAAGGTTGGGCATCATCGAGGGAAGTCCCGAGAATACTCGGCTATGGTACATTGACAATGATTCAACGAGCAGCACAATCACATTGGGTGATTCTTCCTTGCCACTAATGCAGGTGTCCCTTTTGTCTAGTCGGTTTGTTGAGTTGTCGAGAAATTTTGTGTACCCGTCACTGAATTTTTTGCTGATCCCCTGTTTTACATTGACCTCGAAGATGTTCTGATATGTCCAGGCATGAACATAGGACGTCTGATCTTTCATCATATAGGTTGAGGAGAGACCTATTGGCAAGATTGACAAAACGATGACGGTCTGAACTTTAAGTGGATTTGTCTTTGTAAATATAAACAGGGTAATCAAAGACCCTATGCACAAAACAAGGATAACGAGTAACCACTTTTGGTTTGGAAAAATTTGTCCAATAAATGAGTTGATGGCGTCCCATTGCCCGGAAAACTTGAGAAGGTCAGCTACTGTAAGCCTTGTCGTAAAGAACTTAAGAACTAAGATGTCAAGAGCCCAGGAAAGAATCAATAGTGTGCCTATGAAGCGGATAACTGCCGCGACAATGTAAACGCGCATCATTAGCGATAATAGGAAAAGTATCGTCATGCAAGTAAAGATTGCCAGGTCATGCTTGAGGGCGAGAAGGCCAAAGTTGATCTCGTTCTTGCCTATGCCCATGGTTGTCAGATTTTCCACCAAAGGTAGTTTTATTGTTTCCGCGTAGACAATACACAGGAATATCAGGCCTGCTGGGACAAGTTGATACGCACGATTTGGGGGGACAAAAACTTTTTTGACTAGGGCCGGTATGAAGTTATTGATTAATTCTTTCATCATCCGTTTAGGGTCTATGAGAGTTTTTGCTGATATCTATTCTCGTAAGAACCGCATACTGCTCATTGACGAAAGTAGGCTGCCATTGCCCTGATTTTTCCAAGTCAGTAACAAGATCGGAGTCTTTTTCGAAAACAACCCAATCAACATCATATTGCTCAAGCAGTTCATCTCGTTTTGAATGCGAAGATTTTATCGTGTTGTAGTCGGAAAAGATTTTCTCACCATACATGTCGGCTCGACCATCAATAAACACCTTTGGTGGTGGGGTGAGAGCATAAAGCAAGTACCCTCCGAGTGCATATTCATTGAACATTTTTCCGCTGGGCAGCTCTTTGTCCAGAAAATCAACCAACTGGTTCAATTGTGACGTTTCTGAATTGAACATGCTCTTCGGCGTCAGAAACGAGAGCGAACGTTGATCTATTGAGCCGGAAACCAGGAGTGTCAAAGCTATCACTGTGGTGAACAGGGGGCCGGTGTGTGGTGATAGAATCAGTTGACCTTTCTCCCTACCTGGTCTACCTCGATGAAACCATTTGCCGCAATTATTGTTGATTGTTCTGGCGACAAACGGCGTCAAAGCCATCAGCATCAAGCTGACATGGCGAATATGAGTCAGAGCTGCGTTGAGGAAAAAAACAATTAAAAATCGCTCTGTCCAGTTGATGGAATTTCTGGCCGACGTGATCAGCAGGACAAGCGCGATCAGGTAAAAACGAAAATACCACATATCCTGCAGGTTCGGTACTTTCCATTCACCGATCATCAACGAAAACACTCCCTTTGAGACATGAAAAGGAAAGAGCAATAGCTCGTATCCAAAGGGGTTCAAGCCAATGGTGACGATACTGGCGAGTAGTATCAGTACGGGTGTCTTCTGCCGCCGAAGGGTTTCACGATAATTGCTTTTGTCGGGCAACCAACGATCAAGGGTCGATCCGAGAATATAAATGATTTGTAAAACAAGGCCGAGGATAAAGCCGCCGTGGAGGTTAGCCCAGACCACCGAAATAACGGGTAGCCAGTAGAGGCGTTTCCCGCCGGCGTTGAGAGCAGCGAAGGTGAGCAACATAAAGAGCCAGGTAAACATATGGGGGCGTGCTGCCATATGACTTGGGCTAAAGGCTAAGGCGAGAGCGACACATCCAAAAGTCACCCATTGGTTAGCACCTTTTTCTGTGATTTTGAACAATAGCCAGAAAGAGAGTGAGACTATAAGGAGGAAGAAACAGAGGATTCCTTCTATGCCGGCAAGTTTATGAATGCTTGCCATAATGATTTCGGAGAGCCACTCATGTGCTGTCCATGGTGTACCAAACGCAGTATGTGAAAAGATGTCGCTATCGATCAGACTTTGCTCTTCCAACATCACGGAGCCTGCCTTGATGTGCCAGAAGGTGTCACCGTCTCGAAGCAGGCCGTCGCTTATCGTTGCCAGAGAAATTAAAAAAATCACCAGGCAAAAAATGCCTGCGAAGTCTGGAAGATATTTAGACATAGGCGGTTTTCATGGGCAGAGTTACCCTTAAAGTCAGGAGCAAAAAAACTGCGTGTTAAAGCAGGCGCTCTACTGGTCAGATTCGTTCTGAGATGTGGACGGATTGAAACTGTTTACAAAGTAAAGCGGCCGCTGCTTGGTTTCATTGAACATTCGCCCCAGATATTCGCCAATAACACCAAGACTCATTAACTGAACACCCCCCAGAAAGAGAATGACGACCATAAGGGAAGGGTAGCCTTGGACGGATTCTCCGAAAACCAGGGTTTTGTAAATAATAAATAGCGCGTAAGTGAAGGAAAAAACGGATGTCATTAAGCCAAGGTAGGTGGCAATCTTTAGCGGATTGATAGTGAACGAGGTGATTCCCTCAAGGGCGAAATTCCAGAGTTGCCAGTAATTCCATTTGGTTTTTCCTGCGAACCGAGGGTCGCGATGGTAATTGACAGCGACTTGTGGGTAACCAATCCAGGCAAACAACCCTTTCATAAAGCGGTGTGTCTCACGTAGCTGCTTGAGCGCTTCGACGGCCCGACGGCTTAGCAGACGAAAATCTCCAGTGTCAGCAGGAATTTTTACCCGACTGACGCCTTGAATGACACGATAGAAAAGTTTCGCTGAAGCCTTCTTGAGGAACGACTCGCCGTCCCGCGTTGTTCTGCGGGCGTAAACGACATCGAAGCCTTCCTGCCATTTATCAATCAGTTGCGGGATCAGTTCCGGGGGATCCTGCAGGTCAGCATCAATCACGACGACGGCTTCGCCACAAGCATGATCAAGGCCTGCAGTCAAAGCAATCTCCTTGCCGAAATTTCGACTCAGGTCGATGACTGCCACCCGAGGATCATGAAAACCGTTGATAACCTTGAGAGTTTCATCGCTGCTGCCGTCATTGACATAGAGTATTTCAACGGGGACGCTAAGGTTTTCCAACACCTCTGTGAGGCGTTTATGGAATTCAGGCAAGACCTCTTCTTCGTTGTAAGCGGGAACAACGATCGACAGGGTAAACTTGTTATTGTTTGGCAAAGTGGCCCCCTTGAACGTTCATAACTAATTGTCTGGAAGTATAACTGTCTGATATCACATGTCAATCAACGGCATCCTTGATTCGTCACGTGCGCCCCGCAGATGAAAAAAAGCACAGAGGCGAATTGACGCTCTCCGTGCTTTGTGTGACGTAATCAGTTGTTGATGTCGTGGTGGTTACAGAGCTCTCTTTGCCAGATACATTTTGATCTTGTCAGCATTCGCTTCGATCACCTCACAACGTTGTTCACGATCTTCAAGACCCTCAAGGCTGACGGGAGGCTCTGGATCCTTGCCGATTGACTGGTTAACAGCTTCGGGAAATTTGGCCGGGTGGGCTGTTGCCAGGCAGATAACTGGATACTCGCCGCCGACGAGCTCTTTGCCAGCTTTGATACCTGTCGCTGTGTGTGGATCAAGGACATAGCCAGTGGCCGCGTGGAAATCGCGAATGGTTGCCAGAGTCTGGTCGTTATCTACCGAAGTCGACAAGAACACCTCACTAATATCGGCGAGTTGTTCTTCGGTAAATGAGATCTGACCCATATCAGTGAACTGTTGCATGGCAGCAGTCAAACGTTCGGAGTCGTCGTTAAAAAGGTAGAAGAGGTAACGCTCCAGGTTGCTCGCGTTCTGGATGTCCATCGATGGTGAAAAGGTAGGGTGGACTTCACCTATTGAGTAGTCACCGGCGTTGACAAAGCGCGCAAGGATGTTGTTGGCATTGGTGGCTAAAACCAGTTTTTCAATTGGTAATCCCATCCTCTTGGCAATATAACCCGCGAAAATATCGCCAAAGTTGCCCGTTGGAACTGAAAAATAGACTTTGTCTGCACCGGTTTGTTTTCTTACTTGCCCCCAGGCGTAGAAATAGTAAACCACTTGTGCGAGAACCCGTGCCCAGTTAATCGAGTTAACGGCTCCAAGGGCGTATTGTCTTTTGAAGTTGAGATCGCCGAAGATCTCTTTAACAATCTTCTGGCCGTCGTCAAAAGTCCCCTCAATAGCCAGATTGAAAACGTTTGCATCGGTGACCGTGGTCATCTGCAGCTCTTGCACCGGTGAGACTTTTTTGTGTGGGTGAAGGATGAAGATATTGATGTTCTTCTTGCCGCGCACACCGTAGATAGCGGCACTTCCTGTGTCACCGGATGTCGCGCCAAGGATGTTCATGTGCTCGCCGGATTCTGTCAGAAGGTACTCGAACAGGTTGCCAAGGAATTGCAGAGCGATGTCCTTGAAGGCAAGGGTGGGGCCATGAAAGAGCTCCAGGATGTACAGACCATCGTGATGCACAACCGGAGTAATGTCAGGATGTGTAAAGCTGGAGTAGGAGTGGTCGATCATGTTCTTTAGCTGTGCTGACGGAATGTCCTCGATGAAATGGCTCATGACCTGAAAGGCAAGTTCCGGGTAGGCCAGCTTGGACAGAACGTCGAGATCACCTGGCGTAAGGTGCGGAATAGTCTCTGGCAACAGCAGTCCGCCATCTTCGGCAAGGCCCATCATCACAGCTTGTTTGAAGGAGATCCCTTTGACCTTACCTCGTGTACTTTGGTATTTCATCTTGTCTTATCCTTCTTGTCGTATTAGTGAGCGTGTATTCTAGCAGGAGTTTTTTCTTCGTGGAAGGGGAAACCGGTACGTTTAAACCGAGACGAGGGACGCGGTACGCGAAAGTCAAAATCTTTCTCGGACTCAATAAAAAAAGGGCAACCCTTGATGGGTTGCCCTTTGAAGGTTTTCGCGTTCCGGGATCCTCGTCCCGCTTGCTGTTATTTGTTGTTCAGTGCATATTCCTGCGCATCGACAACAGCGACTGCAGACATATTGATAATGTCGGCAACAGCATCACCGCGCTGCAGAATGTGAACCGGCTTCTTCATGCCCATGAGGATCGGACCGATCTGCTCGGCGCCACCGAGTTTGTGCAGTAGCTTGTAAGCGATGTTGCCCGACTGCAGGTCAGGGAAGATAAAGACGTTGGCATCTCCTTTGAGCTTGGAGAATGGGTATTGTTTCTCAACCAATTCTGGATCGAGGGCTACGTTGGCTTGAATTTCGCCTTCAACAATCAGTTCGGGGTCGTAGGCTTTAACTAGGGCCGTTGCTTTTTTGACCTTGATGGTTAAAGGGTGAGGAGCGCTACCGAAGTTGGAGAACGAGAGCATGGCAACTTTAGGCACAAAATCAAACTGACGGGCCTTTTGGGCGGTCAGGACCGCGGTCTCTGCCAACTCTTCTGCTGTAGGCTCTATTGCCACGGTGGTGTCGGCAAAGAAGGTCGCCTTATTTTTGGTGACCATCATGTACATGCCGTGGACTTTGGACAACTTTTCATGCTTGCCGATGACTTCAAGGGCCGGGCGGATGGTCTCTGGATAGTGATGGTTGATCCCGGAAAGTAAAGTGTCAGCATCGCCTTTAAGAACCATCATCGAACCGAAATGGTTGCGACTCTTGCGGATGGTGCGACGGGCCTCTGTCAGAGTGACGCCCTTGCGCTGGCGCATGGTGTAGAATTCTTCGGTGTAACTTTCGACCAGCTCACTCTTCTCAGGGTCGATAATTGTGACCCCGGTAAGGTCAATATTTGCCTTGGCTGCATGGAGCTTGATCTCGGCTTCGTTGCCAAGTAGGATCGGCTTGGCGATACCCTCATCGACCAGAATCTGCGCTGCCCGCAAAATCTTTTCTTCTTCACCTTCGGGGAAGACAATTCGTTTTGGACAGGTTTTGGCTTTATTAATCAGTGTCCGCATAATTTGCTTGGAACGGCCCTGCATAGCTTCGAGGCTCTCGATATATTTAGCCATGTTTTCGATGGGACGACGAGCAACGCCAGAATCCATGGCGGCCTGTGCGACAGCCGGGGCGACTCGCAGCAGAACGCGTGGATCAAAAGGTTTTGGAATAATGTACTCGCGCCCGAACGTGATCACTTCACCGGCGTAAGCTTTGCGTACCGAGTCAGGGACATCTTCTTTTGCCAGTTCAGCGAGGGCTTTCACTGCAGCCAGTTTCATCTCGCTGTTGATTGCGCTAGCGTGGGTATCAAGTGCGCCGCGAAACAGAAAGGGGAAGCAGAGTACATTGTTGACCTGATTATTGTAGTCGGAGCGACCGGTGCCAATGATAACATCATCGCGCACGGCTTTTGCGTCTGGTGGTGTAATCTCAGGATCGGGGTTGGCCATGGCGAAGACGATTGGGTCCTTGGCCATCGACATGAGCATCTCCTGGGTAAGTGCGCCTTTGGCCGAGACACCAAAGAAAATGTCAGCATTGACCATGGCATCTTCAAGTGTGCGGTCTTTGGTGTTGGCTGCGAGGCGCTGCTTGTATTCGTTCATCCCCTCGGTCCGTCCATTGTAGATGACGCCTTTGGTGTCGCAGAGGATGACATTGTCCTTATCGATACCCATAGTGATGGCGAGGTTGGCGCAGGCGATGCCAGCAGCGCCAGCACCGTTGACAACGATCTTGGCATTCTCGATCTTTTTGCCGACAATTTCGAGGGCATTGATCATGCCAGCAGCAGAAATAATTGCGGTTCCGTGTTGATCATCGTGGAAGACCGGGATATTCATGATCTTCTGCAACTCTTCTTCGATATAAAAACACTCAGGCCCCTTGATGTCTTCAAGGTTAATGCCACCAAAAGTTGGCTCAAGGAGTTTGACCGTGCGGATAATTTCATCAGAATCTTTGGTGTTGAGCTCGATATCAAAGACGTCGACATCAGCGAAGCTCTTGAAGAGAACACCTTTCCCCTCCATGACCGGCTTGCCAGCCAGAGCGCCAATATCACCAAGGCCGAGGACTGCTGTTCCGTTTGAGACGACAGCGACCAGGTTGCCTTTTGCCGTGTATTCGTAGGCCATATCCGGGTTTTTTTCTATTTCCAGACAGGGTTCCGCAACTCCAGGGCTGTAAGCCAGAGCAAGATCACGGCTCGTTGCACATGGCTTGGTAGTAATGACTTCGATTTTGCCTTTGCGCCCCATTGAATGATAATCGAGCGCTTCCTGACGTTTTGACATGTTTTGTCTCCTCCCTGGCTTTGTTGCTTAAAGCCAATAGATTGTTTCAGATTTTTTGTTTCAATAAAAAAATTTAGCAATAATAAAAGTCTAGATAATGCTCATAGCTATACTTTGTCAAGGAAAAACGCCTTGATCAGTAAGACTTGCCACAGTAAACAGCAATGCTGATGCCAATCTTCAAGCATTAATAAAATGAGCTTAGATACCCCTTAAACTTATCGCTTTTATCTTGTGCGTCAAGTTACACTTCTGATAGATGCTGCAAACCTTCCGTATACAGGTGGTTGAAATCGGCCGATGAAGGCAGTTACTAGTCGTTTTTTTGCTCGATAGATTGACAGGTCTGTTTCCAGACTATAATTAAGAGGCGCCATTTTTACTCATAACAGTCTTTTCTCCACTATTTAAAGGTTCTCTTTTGATGAATAGTTTCCCGGACTCAACGTTAAGGATTGGCGTCCTTTCGGACACTCATCTTCCCGATTCAGATGATGCCCATGCTTTCTTGCTGGATCTGATCGAAAATGTTCTCTCTCCAGTTGACATGATATTGCATGCGGGTGACCTCGTCGCTCCCGACCTTCTGAGTGTCTTAGACGGTTATACGATCCACGCTGTCCGTGGTAATATGGATCCGGCAATATCGGGTATACCGATAAAGAAAATAATTGATGTTGGCAGTTTTACGATCGGGATGATTCATGGCTGGGGCCCTCCTGATGGAATCGAAGAGAGAGTCTACGCAGAGTTCTCCTCGGTTGCAATCGATTGCATGGTCTATGGCCACAGTCACCGTCCTGCATGCCATTTACGTGATGGTGTTTTGTTCTTCAACCCAGGCAGCGCAACAGACAGGCGCAATATGGCATTTCACAGTGTGGGCCTGCTGGAGATAGGCCGTGAGATCCACGGCACGATTATCCGTCTGGATTGATTTGCCTTTTAGGTCCTTTTCTCTGAAGATCAGGAGATGAATGATGAAACAGTTATGGGCACCTTGGCGGCTTGATTATATTCAGGGCCCGGAAGATGACGGTTGTATCTTTTGTGTTGACGAAGAGTCTGCTGATGATCAGAAGCGACTGATTGTGGTTCGTGGAGAACATAGCTATGTCATCATGAACCGCTACCCTTATTCAAATGGCCACCTTATGGTTTCTCCTTACCGGCACCTGTCTGATACAGCCGAGCTTGAACGTCATGAAGTTCTTGAAATCCACCAGTTGATGGTTCGCAGCCAATCGGTGCTACGTGACATTTGCGCTTCCCAGGGTTTTAATGTCGGATGGAACATTGGTCCGGCTGCCGGAGCTGGTATCGCGGATCACATCCATATGCATATTGTTCCGCGCTGGGTTGGCGATAGCAATTTCATGCCAATCCTCGCTGATCTCAGAGTGATCCCTCAACATATCGAAACAACCTATTCTTTGCTTGCCAAAGCTTTTCTTGAGATTTAGTCAAAAAGTCCGAGTTTTCATTGTAATACTCTGTGAAAACCAATAAAATCGCACGGCTGACATCATGCTGCTATCGTCTTGTTTTGATGATCGTTAATTTCTGGCTATTTTTGTGTGGTCTTAAATCTTTAAGGAGTTCTGACCGATATGTGGCTCGTTATCCAAAAAGGCGGATACTTAATGTATCCGATCGCTCTTTGTTCTATCATCGCTCTCGGGATTTTCCTGGAACGTCTCTGGACTTATATTAAACTTCGGCAGCAATTCAGAGAGCTTGCTCATCAGGTTGAGCCGTTGGTAGCCAAAAACCATCAAGATGAAGCTGTCGCTGTTTGCCATAAGTCTGACTCCCCCTTAGCTCAGGTTTTTCTTGCTGCTCTTCGTGCCGCCGGACGTAATCGAGAGCATATCAAGGTCGTTGTTGAAGAAACCGGCCGGCGTGAAGCTGCACCTTTTCAGCGTTTCCTGGGCCTCTTGGGGACCATCGCGACGATCTCTCCTCTATTGGGTCTTCTCGGTACCGTGTTAGGTATGATCCGGGCTTTTAATGTGATTGCAACGCAAGGGATGGGGACTCCGGCAACTTTGGGCGGTGGTATTTCGGAGGCTCTGATAACCACTGCCGCCGGTATGACAGTTGCTATCCCTGTCATTCTGGCGCATCGTTATTTAACCGGTCGTCTCGATCAGTTAACTATTGAAATGGAAGAATATTCCCTCCGTTTGGTCGATCTGTTGGGGGAGTAAATGAGTTTTCAGCGCAAACAAAGTGAGGAGCCAAGAATCGATCTGACACCAATGGTCGATGTGGTTTTCCTGTTGTTGATTTTCTTTATGATCTCGACAACTTTTGTGGAAAGTCCCGGCATCTCCATTAAGCTCCCTGAAGCTTCCTCACAGACGATCGATCGTGAACCGAAAGAGCTCAAAATCTATCTTTCGAAAGAAGGTGATATTCACCACCTCAATAAGAAAATTTCACTTGATGATTTTAAAGAATTGCTTGCAGAACATCAGTCTGAAGCCGAACTGACGACTGTCCTGTTGTTGGCTGATCAGGAATCACGACATGGCAAAGTCGTCACTTTAATGGATCTTGCCCGTGACGCCGGATTTGTCAAACTGGCCATTGCTACTGAGCAGCGCAAGAAGTAGCCTGATTTTGGAGGATCATTTATGAGTCGTACCATTGCTATATTGACCGGCGGCGGAGATTGTCCTGGCTTGAATGCTGTTATTCGCGCCGTTGTGCGTAGTGCGATTTTAGAGCGTGACTGGCGAGTGATCGGTATTGAGGATGGTTTTGACGGTTTGGTCGGCGAGCCACGTTGGCGTGAACTGACCCTGGATTCGGTGCGTGGTATTCTGCCCCGCGGCGGGACGATTCTCGGAACCAGTAATCGTGGCAATCCACTCGCTTATCCTGTCGAAGAAAATGGCGAGACGCGTCTGGTCGATATCTCCAGTGAAGTGGTCGAGACTTTTAAAAAACTTGGTGCTGATGCTTTGATTGCTGTCGGCGGCGATGGAACTCTTAAAATTGCCCGTGCCTTGCAGGAAAAGGGCATCCCGATGGTGGGGATACCGAAAACAATCGACAATGATCTGCGCGGCACCGATGTGACTTTCGGTTACAATACTGCCGTGGGGATTGTTACCGAGGCGTTGGATCGTCTTCACACTACAGCAGAGAGCCATCACCGGGTCATGGTTGTCGAAGTGATGGGTCGCGATGCTGGCTGGATCGCTCTTGAATCAGGGATTGCCGGCTCTGCAGACGTTATTCTTATCCCGGAGATCCCTTTTTGCCTGGATGCGGTGTGTGATGCAATTCGGCAACGCAAGTTGCGTGGCAGCAAATTCTCAATCGTTGTTGTTGCAGAGGGAGCTTTCCCGGCGGAGGGGCAAAAGATTGTTCAGGTCGCCGAGGCCGAAAACCGTGGTGTAGAACGACTGGGTGGCATCGGGGCATTTGTTGCCGCTGAAATTACCCGTCTAATCCAAATTGAAACCCGGGGGGTTGTGCTTGGCCATGTGCAGCGTGGCGGCACGCCTTCACCTTTTGACCGGATTCTTGGTTCCCGTTTTGGTGTCAAGGCCGTTGAACTGATAGAACAGGGCAGATATGGTCGGATGGTTTCGCTACAAGGTCGTCTGATTTGTGATGTTGATATCGATGATGCCGTTGTTTCGCTGAATCGCGTTGAGCCGGATGGCGACCTGGTCAGCTCTGCCGAGGCCCTGGGAATCTCCCTTGGCCGACCAATGACTTTAAAGGCCTAAGGAGAGACTCTGTGTCAATAAACGAAATCTTTAGTGGCAGCAGCGGTAAGCGTGAGATGGCCTATACGGCAGTTGGTGTGTTGCTAGGGGTTATGGCGCCAGTGGGTTGGATTATCCTTCGACTGATGTTGTTCTGGGATGATAGCAGCTCATTGTTTGATCAGGTGGTTCACGATATCATGGGGACCGAGCAGAGTAAGTACATGTACTCCTACATGTGCGGCGGCACCATGATGGTTCTTGGCTCCTTCGGTTTCTTTATCGGACGAGCTTCACAGCAAATCCATGACCGTGCCATAAAATTGGACCTCCTCAACCACGACATTGAAGAACAAAAGAGAGTTTTTGAACACCGATTTATTGATCTGGATCACAGTATCAAGAACTTTCATATCATCAACACCGATCTCCAGAAAACGGTCAATCGACAGGATATCCTGCGTCTGACTGCTGATGGCCTGCACGAAATCATCGGCTTTGACCGTGTTAATATCCTGATGCTTGATGAAGATGGCAAGAAGCTCTATTTCGCCGTCTGCCGAGGCAGCAACCTCGACGTTGACGTTAATGCTAAAATGATTTTCGATCAGCGGGCCGGTTGTATTTACAAGTCTATCGGCGATCGACAGGTCATGTTGATCGACGATATCACCAAAATGCCGGAGGAATACCATCTACAGCCGCCTTTCGACGCCTTTCCGCAACTGCGCTCACGTAACTTTATCCTTTGCCCGATCGTTGTACGCAATCAGGCTATCGGTCTGCTGGCTGTCGACAACAAATTCAAGCGCCACAAGCTGACCGATACCGATGTTGACACCGTCAAGCTGTTTGCTGACCAGGTCTCCTCATCCATGATGCGTATCAATCTGCTTGATGCTGTTGAATCTCTTACCCAGCAACTTGAACATACCTTCAATGAATTTCTTAAATATCGCGATGAACATGCTCAATTAATAACGTCTTTACGCCTGGCAACTGCATCAACAACAAGTGCCACTGTTGATATCTCAGGTGGAGCCGGCGTCATCCAGGAATCAGTCAATTCTACGCGTTCGGCTGTTGGTCAGATCTCTGTATCTATTGATCAGGTGTCCAATAATCTCAAGTCTCTTAATGATTTCATGGAAAACTCGATCGCATCGATGACTGAAATTCAATATACCGTCAATGCTGTTGAAGAGAGCAGTGTTCGTTCTCAGTCTATGGCAGAAAAAGTCAAGGAACGTGCAGAACATGGTGTTGATACCGTCAAGCAGGTTCTCGAAGGCATGAGTGGTATTGTTACTGCAGTCGAGCAGGCAGAAGGGGTCATCTCGAACCTTTCTTCTAAAGGCGAAGAAGTTGGTACCATCACCTCGGTGGTTACAGCGTTGACACAGAAGACCAGTTTGCTGGCGTTGAATGCCGCAATTATAGCCGCACAGGCCGGGGAACATGGGCGTTCATTTGCTGTTGTCGCCGATGAAGTCAGAACTTTAGCCCAGGAGGCCGCATCATCGACCGACCAGATTAACCAGATTGTTGAGGAAATCCAAAAATATACTCGGGAAACAGTTGACCATATCCGCCATACTCGCCAGTTAGTCAACGTGGGCATGACACAAGGGGAAGATATGGCTGAAGTCCTTGCCCTGATTCTGGGGAGTTCTCAGCAGGCCATGGAGATGGCTTCTGATATCCGTAAGTCCAATCAGGAAATTTCCCAATCTGTGCTTGGGGTTAGTCACTCTATTGAGCAACTGGGCGAAATGTCTTCACAAGTTTCAAGGGCGTCTCGAGAAGAAGCCCATGGTGCTAAAAGTATCGTGGCTGCTGTTGAGGAAGTCAGGGCCATGACAAACGATATGGTTGCTGCAACCTCCCGGCAAGCAGAGAATACTCGTAAGATAGAAGCTTCCGTGGATCGTGTCAGCGATATGGCCCAGCGGATTTTTGATGAGATGGATGATCGCCGCAAAGGTAGTCTGCAGGTTATTGAGGATCTACGCAGGTTGAAAGGGAAAACGAGTTGATTGTGGTTTTCGTCTAAAACCAGCGATATGCACAGACAAGGTGGCTCTCGGCAATGAGGCCACTTTTTTTATGACTGGATGGCTTTTTCTCATAGGTCAGAGGCTGGAATAATTTCGAAAAATATGCTGATATTCAACCAATGAAACATTTTTTTGTAATTTATTCCCATATTTGAAGGCTCAGTGTTGACACGAACCAAAGACTCGTTATTATTTTTTTGGTATTTAATTAAAAATAGTCTGCTTTTTATGCGTGAATATTTAAGCTTGGGCTGTATTCAAACTTCAACTTTGAGCTTAAGGGGTATGTCATGAAGAGACTTGTTTTGGTTTTAATGGGAATTATGTTTTTATCGGGTATCTCTTACGCACAGCACATTGGCCCTGGTGCCCCTGCTAAAAATCTGCAGTGAAACAATACGACTCCTAATTTTGGAATAGGCTATTTAACTTTCTTAGAAGGGGGCTAATTCGATGAAAATGCGACTACTGAAACTATGTGCATTATTGTGTATGTCTTTGTTCGTTTTTGGTTGTGCCAGTGGAGGTGATGGAGAAGGAGATGACCAAGGTGGCACAACCCCGCCCCCCCCAAGCGTTATGAAGATCGACATGACCACGGACAAAGTTAATCTGGATACTAGCGCTGATGATTTTGCAGAAATTACCATAACGACCCGAGACATTAACACTAACGGTGCGCTTGGTAACATAGATGTTGATCTCTCCTCCACCGCCGGGATTCTCCTTCCCTCTCTGGTGACGACGAACGCCTCGGGAACAGCAACCTTAAGATTCTCGGCCGGCCCGGAAAAATCCAATCAGGTGGTGGTCGTTACTGCCTCGTCCGGCACCTCGAGCAAAGATCTCCCGATCACCATCAGCGGGACTACTCTTACTCTCAACTCTGACAACAGCAGTCTTCTTGCTGGAGTTGACGACAGTACTACCTTGACGGTCGATGCTCGGGATGCCAACAGTAACCCGGTTTCCAGCGCCGCCATCACCCTCACTTCGGCCTTGGGCAACCGCTTTGCCGCCGGCGGAGCAACAGGCACCTCGGTCACGGTGACGACCGGCGCCAACGGCACGGCGACCGCCACGTTGACGGCCCTCGACACTCTCGGTGTTGATACCATCACCGCCAGCGGCCTTGGTACACAAGCGGCGGTTACCGTCAACGTTGTCAATGCCCGGTTTGTCTTTACCGAACCTGCAGAAAAAACGACCATCCCCGTGGAAACAACGACCAGTTTGACAGTGACTTTGACTGATGCAGTTGGGACTCCGATCAATGGCCAGCTCGTCACCTTCACGACCACCGGCGGTTATTTTGACAACGTCAGCGGCAAAACGTCGACCACCGCTTTGACCAACGTCGACGGGCTGGCGACCGTGGCATACACTGCGAGCAATATCGCAACACCGGCCGACATAACGGCTACGACCGGCGTTGAAAGTGATACCCTTCGCCTGCTGGTGGCCGCGACCGACCCAACCCAGTTGAGCCTGCAGGCTTCACCGTCCGTGCTGAGTCCCAGCATTGGCGATGTCAGCTCGTTTAGCACCATCACCGCCATAGTCCGAGATCCGAATGGCCAGTTGGTCAGCGGAGAGACGGTCGTTTTCACGCTTGTAGCCGGACCTGGGGGTGGAGAATCCATCACCCCTGGAACTGCCATAACCGATGCTTCCGGCACCGCCTCAGTTTCTTTTGTTAGCGGCAGCGCGACCTCTGCTCAAGACAGTGTGATCATCCAGGCAGTCGTTCAATCGAAACCGGCTATCTACGCCGAGACCGAACTGACGATAGGCAATACGGCGACTTCAATAGTCATAGGGACCACTAACGTGATCTCTGAAGAATTTGCTGGTGACCCGCCTTTGGCCGTCGGCTATGCACTCCCGTTCTCTATCCTGGTGGTGGACATCAACGGTAACGCCATCCCCAACGCGACGGTCAACCTCGGTGCCTACCCGCTCTTTTTCTATACTGGTTACGAACTCGACCCCTTTGATGTTGGCGGGGTTGAATTCCCTCCTTCAGGATCTGGTGTATTCACTGCGAAAGAAGATGGATCAGATCCGATACGAACTGGCAAGTTCAGGAATGAGGATCTGAATCGCAACGGTTTCCTAGAAATGGGTGAAGACGGAGCAATCGGAACGTATGGTGACGTTGATGCGATCTGGTATCGAGGTTCCGAGGGGACTCAAGCTGATACTACGTCGGGAATGCCTAATGGCCGGCTTGACCCGGGCGGAGTGGTTACTCTTCCCATTACAGTAGTGACCGATGCTGATGGTTTGGCCGCTTTCGAGCTCAAGTATGCCAAAGGCTTTGGCAACTGGGTTGACATCGAGATTTCGGCCTCTACCCAAGTGTTCGGTGATCTTTCGTCTACCAAAATAGTGGTTCCCTTGAAGGTCCTGTACGGAGATGTTCCTTACCCGCACTCGCCATTCGGCTTCTAGGCCGGAATTTTGTGTAGAGTGTAATAAACGGTTCACTCCGTCTCGAAACAGAGAAACCCCGCTTTTCCGTAAGCGGGGTTTCTCTTTGACTGTTTGCCTCCTGAATGTCATCGCTCCGTAGTCACCCTCCTCCTTTGGCTGCGGGGCTTTTTTGTTAAAATGACTATTTTGTCCTGAATTCCTGTTGGTCTGCCTAATTCTTCTATCAGCACTGTTCATCATTCGTATGGCGGATTGTCTGGGTTGGACACATTTCCCGACTCGGACAATCGTGTCGTCGGCAGGGCTCGACATGAATCGTAACGTCCGTGCCGATGATTTCTTCGCCAATCTTTTTTTCAATATAGTCGGTAATGTCGTGAGCTTCTTCAACGGAGAGATGTTTGCAGACAGTCAAATGGAAATCGATAAGTTTCTGTGATCCGGCGCGCCTGGTACGGAGGTTATGGTAACCAACCAGCTCATGTTTGTGATCGTTGATCAACGCTTCGATATCATTGCGAACTGTTTCTGGGAGCTGTTCGTCCAGAACGTCGCGCATGCCTTGCCGCAACAGGCGCAGTGCCTCAAAAAGTATGTAGATTGCAACCAGAAGCGACATGACCGGGTCGAGCCAGGGCAAATCAAAAAGGCTGATAAGAACCAATCCGGTCAACAGGGCCAGATTTGTGTAGACGTCCATTGAGAAATGGAGCGAGTCGGCTTCCAGGGCAGAAGAATCAGTGGCTTTGGCGACACGGCGCAAGTGACGGCTGATCATAAATGATGCCACCGTACTGACGGCCATGACCGCTATACCAATACTTGTCTGCTTAATCGGACTGGGCTCAATGATGCGTTGAATCGCCTCGTAGATAATCCAGACGCCGGAGGCTGCTATGACGAGAGATTGAAAAATCGTCGCCAGAGTTTCAAATTTACCGTGGCCGTATGGGTGGTCTTCGTCTGCTGGTTGTTCTGCATGGCGAATCGCCATGAAGTTGATGCCAGACATGAGAATATCGAGAAGTGAGTCAATTGCTGATGTCAAAACGGCAAGGCTGCCGGTGAAGAAGCCAGTCAGCAACTTGAGAATCGCCAGAGACAGGGCGGTGAAAATCGAGAGACCGGCTGCTGCGAGTTTGGGTGATTTTGTGATTTTCGTCATCGTTAGTCTGAACTCGGCTCAAGTGGGCTCAAGTGGGCAGGCTTGCCGCCATGAGTCATATCCGTCATTCTTAATGTTCCAGAAGTCTTCGATCCGCTGTTGGTAATAGCTGAGGTCTTGGCATTGTGCAGTGATCTCATCAGCGGCTTCTTCAGTGATAAGACCTTGTCTGGCAAGGAACAGATAAAACTCTGCTGTCCCGGAGAGGATGCTTTGCAATTCTTTAAGGTTGGGTTCTGTCGTGCGAATGATGTACCAGTGTCCGGCAAATTGACGGATACGGATTGCTTTAATTGCAAACAGGTTTTCCAGCCGATCGGCAATGATGAACTCGCGCAGGAAGTAATCGGCCCCATGGCAGAATTCACCTGCCTGTACAGGGGAAACTTTACTTTGTTTGGTCAGATCCTGATAAAGATGGCGTAGCAGAGTAACAGATAACTTGTCGACACGAATTTCATCGTCAAGATTATCTATGTTGTAATCCGTCTTGTTAAGCCCCTGTAAGAGGTGAGAAATCCCGGCCGATGGTGTCATTGAAAGACTGAATCTCCTTTGTTTTAAATGATTCTAACCATAATGCACTTTGTGGTCTGTTGGCAACTGTCAGAATCTCTTACTTATTGAGTCTTTGCTATTTACAGTCAACTTGCGGATTTGTTAACATAATATCGCTTCGACTTTGTAAGTGGAAATATCCTTGAGACCCTCTAAAGGGGTTTTTTTTAGGAAAAAGTGTAATGTCAAAAGTAACACCGATGATGCAGCAGTACCTGGAGATCAAAGCTGATTATCCGGATGCAATCCTCTTTTTTCGAATGGGTGATTTTTACGAAATGTTTTTAGAGGATGCTGTTGTTGCGTCGAAGATCCTCAATATCACTTTGACCGCGCGCAATAAGGGGGCTGCTGATGAAATCCCCCTCTGCGGTATCCCTTTTCATAGCTGCCAACCCTATGTCGCAAAACTCGTTCAGAATGGCCATAACGTCGCAATCTGTGAGCAGGTTGAAGATCCAAAAAGGGCTAAAGGGATCGTCAAGCGCGCGGTTGTCAGAGTTGTAACTCCTGGTCTGGTTGTTGACACGGATACACTTGATCCGCGTCGCAATAATTATTTGATGGCTCTGGCTCCTCTTGATGGCTGCTATGGCATCTCCTATGTTGATATTACAACCGGTGAATTCCGGGTTACCGAACTGCTTGATCCTGAGAGCACGGCTGGCGAGATCCTCTCCAGAGATCCGGCTGAAGTGCTGGTTGCTGAAGGGGGCGCTGGAGACCAGTTGATCGATCTCCTGCAGAACATTCTGCAAGGGCGGATCGTCAACCGCTTGCCGGATTGGGCCGCCGCAGAAGATCGGGCTCGTCAGGTGCTCCTGGAGTTTTTCCCGAACAGCTCTCTGGAAAGTTTTGGTTGTCATAATATGCCCAGCGCCATTCAGGCTGCCGGGATGATTCTTTACTACCTTGAAGAAACTCAGAAAGGAGTCGCCTCTCATCTGCAGCCTTTGCAGAGCTATCATGTCCGCGATCACATGGTTCTCGATGATTTTACCCGCCGGAATCTTGAGCTGACGGAAACCATGCATGACGGTGGGCGTCGTGGTTCTATGCTTGGCGTCATGGATCGTACCGTTACAGCCATGGGCGCACGTAAACTGCGGCACTGGATGACGCATCCTCTCGTCGACCTGAACCGAATAGAAGAACGTCATAGCGCAGTCGAGGAGTTTGTCCGGGAAAGTCTCTGTCGAGATGACTTGCGCCGCGCCCTTGATGAGGTTTACGACCTGGAGCGACTCAATGGCCGGATTGCCATGGCAACCGGTAATGCCAAAGATCTGGCAGCCTTGCGGCTCTCTCTGGAAAAACTACCGCAAATCATCGACCTGCTCGAACAGATTGAAAGCCCGTTACTGACCGCTTTGCGTGAGAGCCTTGACTCCTTGCCCGATATAATCGAATTGATCTCAACGGCGATTGTCGACGATCCTCCCTTTGTGATGCGCGAGGGTGGTTTGATTCGTGAGGGATACCATGAGGAGCTGGACGAGTTACGCAATATCAGTCGTGAAGGGAAGGGCTGGATTGCCCGCCTGGAGCAGGAGGAAAAAGAGCGCACCGGGATTTCAACGCTCAAGGTCCGCTATAACAGGGTCTTTGGTTATTATATTGAAGTGACCAGGTCGCATCTGGATCGTGTTCCAGAAGATTATCAACGCAAACAGACACTGTCCAATGCGGAAAGGTTCATTACCCCGGTTCTGAAAGAATATGAGGAAAAAGTCCTTGGTGCTGAAGAGAAGGTTGTTCAGATCGAGTATGACCTTTTCCAGGAAGTGCGCCTGCAGGTTGCTAAACAAGGTCAACGCCTTCAGGCCACTGCCGACAAGGTTGCGGTTCTCGATGTGCTGCTTGGTCTGGCTGATCTGGCCCACGAACGCAACTACTGTCGGCCTCTGATGGACGAATCGACGGAGCTGTTGATTGAGGACGGACGTCACCCGGTCATCGAAACCATGAACCTGGGTGAGCGTTTTGTTGCCAACGATGTCCACATGGATACTGTTGAGCGGCAGATTCTGATCATAACCGGTCCGAATATGGCGGGAAAGTCGACCTTCATGCGTCAGGTTGCGCTTCTGGTTCTGATGGCGCAGATGGGCAGCCTGGTGCCTGCAAAAAAGGCACATATCGGCATTGTCGATCGAATCTTTACCCGGGTCGGTGCCAGTGATAACCTGGCAAGAGGCCAGTCCACCTTTATGGTCGAGATGACGGAAGCTGCGAATATCCTCAACCACGCCACGCCCCGTAGCCTGATCGTGCTCGATGAAATTGGTCGCGGTACCTCGACTTTCGATGGGATCAGTATCGCCTGGGCGGTGGCTGAATATTTGCATGACAATGACAAGGTCGCAGCCAAGACTCTCTTCGCCACTCATTATCATGAATTGACCGAACTGGCTCAAACTCGGGAACGGGTGCAAAATTACAATGTTGCAGTCAAGGAATGGAACGACCAGATCATTTTCTTGCGTCGCATTGTCAAGGGTGGGGCCAGCCACTCCTACGGCATCCAGGTTGCACGCCTGGCTGGCTTACCGAGTCAGGTTATCGAGCGGGCCAAGGAAGTCTTGCGTAACCTGGAATCTGGCGAATATGAGGCAGGCGCCCCACGTCTGGCGCGCAGTAAAAACCCCGGGAAAATTACAGAAATATCGCAGCTTGGTCTGTTTGAACAGCCCGACCCGGTTAGACAACGTATCGAAGAGATGGATGTTTCCATCTTGACGCCGCTTGAAGCACTCAACCTGCTCGATGAACTGAAGAAGATGCTTTGATACCTATGAATTCTATGAACCGTATTCTTGTTTACATATTGACTCTTGTTTGCCTGCTTTCATCAAGCCATGCTTTTGCTGAAAGCGTCGAAACCGCTTATCAGAAAGCAAGGGATGCATACCATTCTCTACAGAACTCGTCACGTAAGCAGATGTATCGCGAGCAGTGGGAGCGCGTTTATAGCCAGTTTGAAGCGGTGCATGAAAGCTTTCCAAAAACCAAGCGCGGTGCTGATGCGTTGTACATGTGCGCAAAAACGACAGCAGGGCTCTATAGCGTCAGTCGGATTAAGCCGGATGCGGAGCGTGCTGTTGAACTTTTCGAATTGATGGCTGATCGCTACCCGGACAGTTCCCTCGCTGATGACGCTCTTCTGCAGGCAGGGAAGCTCGAGGAGGAAGCTCTTGGTGACAAGGAGCGCGCCTTCATCATTTATTATCGTCTGGTAAAAAAACACCCTTCCGGTGATATGGTCGGTAAAGCCAACCTACGTTTGGCCATTCTCGCAAAATATGCACCGCCACCGGAAAGCCTCGCGGTTAAAGAAATTGTGACAAAAGCGGGACGATCGTCGGTGAAGCCAACTGATCTATCGCAGCCTCCAGTCGGGGGGGGCAGTCTGACCGCCGTTCGCTATTGGTCCAACCCCGGCTATACCCGTATTGTTCTTGATGTCTCTGCTGAGGCACAATTCTCTACCCATTATCTTGTGCCAGATCCAAAAGAGGGTAACCACCCGCGACTCTATGTCGATATTGAAAAGACCGCTCTGGATGAGAGCTTGAAAAAGCCGACGGTGGTTGATGATGGCCTCTTGCGTCAGATCCGTACCGGTCTACCGCAGTCTGATACGGTGCGTGTTGTTCTGGATCTGGACAGTATGAGCGATTACAAGGTTTTTCCACTCAGTGATCCGTGGCGCATTGTGATTGATATTGCTGGAGATAAAGCGCCTGAGTTGAAGTGGCGAGAAACTGAAATAAGGGCGATGCCAGAGACGGCTGGCGATGCTATTGCCAATGTGCTCAAAGAAGCGCCAAAGGACCAGCAACCACTACATATCCCTAACGTTCCGGCAGCAACGACCCTGCGACGGATTGTCGTCGATGCCGGGCATGGCGGTAAAGACCCAGGTGCAATCGGTCCAAGTGGTGTCTACGAGAAAACGGTCACTCTCAAACTCGCTAAAGCGCTGTCAAAAGAATTAACGCGTCAGATCGGTTGCGAAGTCATCCTGACCCGGAGCGGTGACGTTTACCTGCCTCTCGAAGAGCGTACTGCTATCGCCAACAAAGTAGGTGCCGACCTGTTTATCTCGCTCCACGCCAATGCCAACAATAAAAGCAGTGCATACGGTATTGAGACTTATTACCTCAATTTTTCCAAGAATGATAAGGCCGCAGCTGTCGCTGCACGCGAGAATGGTACGTCGCTCAAGCAGGTTTCAGATCTCGAATTGATTCTCTTTGATCTAATGGCAAATGCCAAGATCAATGAATCAAGTCGTCTGGCGACAGAAATTCAGGAGAGCCTGGTGCAAAGAATCAGTAAGAAATATAGCGACGTACGGGATCTTGGTGTTCGCCAGGGTCCTTTCTATGTACTGCTTGGTGCCACAATGCCCTCTGTTCTGGTGGAAACGGCTTTTCTTAGCAACCCGCGTGAAGAGAAGCGTCTGATGAGCACTGCTTTCCAGAACTCAGCAGCTGAAGCCATTGCCATCGCTATTAAAAATTATGCTGTTAACAACAAACTGATTGCGGCCCGTTAATATGAATCTACCATCTACCCCAGCCGATTTTTTTGCTACAGAATTGATGATGGCCGGGGATGTCCCTTTTAAGAGAAGACGTCCCTTTCTGC
>JAGXHM010000090.1 GCA_024636155.1 Deltaproteobacteria bacterium | reverse complement strand
GTACCGGATCGGCAATCGTAACGTCAACGACGATCTCTGGGGATGTCACTAGCCCCAGAGTCACGATCGTGTTGAGAGGACTTCCGGGCCCAGCGGTGCCAAGCCTGGATTGGACCGGCGAGAGCAACTACGTGACTGACGGCGTCGATCCCGAGAGCGGAGCACAACTCACCAACTTCACGTTCCGGGTGGAATATACGGATGCCGACAATGATTCTCCGTGGCCCATCGAAGTCTGGATCGATGTTGATGACGATGGCAGCTATGCCGCCGATGAAAAGTTTGCCATGAGCGAAGTTGATGGCGGCGATACCGACTACACGAACGGTAAGCGGTATGCCTATAGCAAGGCATTGTCATTCGCCGGAGACGGCACGCTGAAGTATCGTTTCTACGCCTCAGATTATGGAACTGCTGCAACCGGTGCCCCCGTGTCGGATCAGACGCTTGAGATCTTCAATGATCCTCCCGTCACACCGACTACTACCGACCCCTCGAGTGGAGAGGTGGATGTTCTTCAGCCTCCGACACTGATCGCCTCAGCCTTTGCCAATACCGCTGCGGATGCGGCCGCGGGTGATACTCATCAGGCCAGCCAGTGGCTGATCAGTTATAACTCAGAGAATTATGACAGTGGTTCTGTGGCTGCAAGCAACAGTCATGTTGCTGACATTCCCTGGACTCCCGCAACCACTTATTCTTGGCAGGTCCGCTATCAGGACAACCATGGTGAATGGTCTGCATATTCGACCGAAACCAGCTTCACCACGCTGAACAATCATATTCCAGATCAACCAATCAACGGGTCACCGGTAGAAGGTGAAGCGAATGTAGATCTCCAACCGTTACTCAGCGCCTCGGTCTTTACCGATGCTGACAGCGACACCCATCAGGCCAGCAGGTGGCAAGTCAGCCTCGCCGATGGAGCACAGTTTGATGATGCAATCGTTTATGACAGCGGCGCCGTTGTAGCGACAATCAGCCACACCGTTACGACCGCGCTGAGTATAAACAACCAGTATTACTGGCGGGGCAGATATCAGGATAGCGCAGGACAATGGTCCGCCTGGTCGTCAGAGACCGGATTTTTTGTCCCCACCAGCCTGATCAGTATGTTTCCCTTCGACAATGATAGTGGTCTCGTTGCTGAAGATATCTTCGGAAGCAACGACGGAGACATACGTAATGGTGCTCTCCTGTCAGCAGGTTTCTCCAGTCAGGGTCTCACTTTCGATGGCGTTGACGACGACGTGCTCTGGAGCTATGCAGATGGAGTTCCTGCTAACAACTTCACCATTGAGGCAATGGTCAAAACCTCCGACACGCATGAAATTGACCTGGAATCAACTTCGAGTACGACTGGCATTTTAGGGCAGAAGTATCTGTTCGGTGCCCAGCATCGTGGGCTGGTAGATGCCGGCGCGGGCATATCGGTTGGCACTAACGGTATATCGGTCTATGAACATGGCGATAGCTATATGCCTCCTCTCGCGGTTTATGCAAACGATATCGGCATGGATTGGAACCATATCGTCGTGACTTACACGGACAAGCAGCCGCGTATCTACCTCAATGGCGATCTGGTTCATACTGGATTGATTTCCACAAAAGCGAATGTTTACGCACCGATACAGCTTGGCGGCGGCTCGTACGGCTTCTTCAAAGGAAGCGTAGATGAGGTGTCAATCTATAATTCGGCTCTGACTCAAAAAGAGGTAATTCAACATTGCATCGCTGTGGGGCAATGTGCTTCTACTGATCTCGACAGTGACGGAGTCACCGACAGCAGCGATAACTGCATGTTCGAGGCCAATCCGGGCCAGGCCGACTTTGATAACGACGGCATAGGTGATGCCTGCGAATATTTGAGCTACTGGAAATTTGATGAAAGTACCGGTTCCATCGCTCAAGACGAGACAATCCACGACAATGATGGTCAACTCTTTGGCGGTGCAACCTGGACTGCCGGCAAGGTCGGCAACGCCGTCGACTTCGATGGCGCAACCGGCTATGTAAGCATCCCCGACACGCCACTCCACCATTTCGGCACAGGCAGCTTCACGATTGAAACCTGGATCAACGCCAGCTCCTTTACGTCCACCGACGATCCGAACATCGTTCGCTGGTTTTCCAAAAGTGCATGGTGCAGCACATGGTCAATAGACCCCTCCTGTGTATGGTTTGTCGGCCAGATCAATAGTGCCGGCCAGCCACAATTTAGCGGCAGGGGGTATAATGATCCTTCTGCTTTCGGCATTACCGCTCCCGGAACTATTTCGCTGGATACCTGGCATCACATCGCCTATGTCATTGATCGTAGCGTCACTCCGGCCAAAGGCTTCATCTATATTGACGGTGTCAACCAGAGTGGCACCGGAGTTGAATTTGCGCAATTAACCGGTGAGTTGAACATCCCCGCACAGATCACGCTGGGTGGGGGGCACGCTGATTTACCCGGCAAGCTTGACCAAACAGCCATCTACGACAGTGCGCTCTCCGCGGCGGAAATTCTTGATCACTACCAGAACCCATAATATCCAAAAAGATTACATCCATGCCTTTTTTAATTCCCCTTGCGCAACAACCCAGACAAAGCTAAATTAATACATAGAATTAAACCGGAACTTACTGCAACGAGAATCATCTTGATCAACCGTTCAAAGGCTTTTCAGATGACCGAAATAAATCTCCTCTTCCAACCTGTTAAAAACTACTGTCGCAACACGATTGCAACCTGCTCCCTTGATGACACCGTTCTGCACGTTGCAGTAGAAATGCGTGAGCAGAATATCTCCAGTATGGTCGTTTGCGAAGACAAAATTCCGGTTGGAATTCTCACGGATCGTGATCTGCGCAATAAGGTCGTTGCAAAAGGTATCGACCCTGCTGTCGTTACTGCAGCCGACATCATGAATGCCCCATTGATCTCAGTTGGAGAGGATGATTTCATTTTCGAGGCGCTGTATCTCATTTCCAGGAACAATATTCACCGGGTCTGTGTTGTTGATAAAGAGGATCGCCTGATCGGGATTATCACTGATTCGGACATTCTGCGGTTACAGATCCATTCGCCACAAAAGCTGGTGCGTGATATAGAGGACGCACAGACGATCAATGAGTTGAAGGAGCGACACAAACAGATCCAGGGCTTGGTGCTTCATCTGGTTGGAACCGGTGTCCCCACCCGTGATCTGGTTACGATGATCGCTCACTTGAATGACCAACTGTTGCTACGTTTGATTACTCTGCTCCGGGCTCAACAGTTTTCCGACCTGACTGAACGTTTCGCTTTTATCGTTCTCGGTAGTGAAGGCCGACGTGAACAGACCCTGACCACAGACCAGGACAATGCTATTATCTATGCTGACGATCTGACTGCTGAAGAAGTAAGCAGGGTCAAAGACTTTTCTCACGTCTTGATTGATTCTCTGATCGATATTGGCGTGCCCGCTTGTCCCGGTGGGGTTATGGCCAAGAACGATATCTGGAGACGCAGTCAGAGTGAGTGGGGCGAAACCCTTGGTGCGTGGCTGATCAGTCCGACGCCTGACCACCTTATGACTGGCAGCATGTTCTTTGATTTACGGACAATCTACGGTGACAAAAGCTTTGAGCGTGACATCAAGAAGTGGTTGGCGGAATACTTCGCAAAGGAACAGGCTTTCCTTGTGCATTCGGCTGCCAACGCCGTGCGTTTCAAAACCCCACTTGGTATGTTTGGGCAGATCAAAGTGGAGCGGGAAGGTGAACACCGTGGTCAATTTGACGTCAAGAAGTCCGGGATTTTCACCATTACCGAGGGCATCAAAGCGCTTGCTCTTGAAAAAGGCATAACGGATGGTGGAACTTGCGAACGAATTCGTGCCTTGGTTAAAGCTGGAGTGTTCAAACAGAACATGGCTGATGACCTTGAAGCGAGTTACAATTTCCTGGTCTTCATGCGGTTGAGATGTCAGGTTGAAGCCATTCGAGCAGGGAATGAGCCAAGCAACTACATTACTCTTTTTAAACTCAATCATATGGAAAAAGGGCGCTTAAGGTTAGCCTTTGAAGAGATTAAGGAATTTCAGGAATTTTTGAGCGTACACTTCCGGTTGGAGCTGTTCCGCAGATAACGCTTTCAGGACGAAATGGTTTATAGAAACTTATTTATGCCCTTGATCAGCATCTTCCTGGCATCGTCTCTCTTGTTGGCAGGTTGTCGTAATCCTGTTGACCTCTCCGGTTTCAATCCACTGGCTAAAACCAATGCCGACATGGTCGCCGATACCAGTCTGCGCGAGATGAATCGTCTTATTGGTGATTTGCTGGTCAAACTCTACAAACGCAACCCTCACGAACTCGACAAAGTGCCTGGCATGTCGATTGGTCAACGTCAAGATCAAATCTTTGACACTCCCGGTCGCCTGGTTTTCAAAGAGCTGAACAACCTGCAGGGTACGGCAGCTTTAGATCTGGCCTTCAATCCCACTTATCACGGCGACCGTGTTTTTGCCCTGATGACAGGACTCATGGGGATGGTTCGGAGTGCTTACAATTGGCAGGATGAGCAGTTCCTTTTTGATTTTCTTGATGAACAGAAATTATTTGATTCCGCGCGAAATATTGAAGTGCTTGCCTGGCGGTTGAGTAACGCCAGAAACTCATCGGGAGCACTCCTTCTGATTTCTAACAGTCAACCAGGTGAAGAGGAAAATCTGAGCTATGAACGTATCTTTGGCAAAATGATTGCTATTCAAGACATGCTGGCTTTTACGGTGGTTGGTAAGTGGAAGAGGGGGGTCAGTAATGTGTTTACGAAGGCGGTGTTTTTGCCGATGGGGATGTAAGGCAGAGAGGTTTACGGATTATTGTTGCCGTGCTTCCAATCGTTCAACAGCTCTGTAAAGATCTCCTGTAGCTATTCAGCACATCAACGTGCAGCCCACATGCTGTGTCATTGCGTAATGGAACTGAATAGTTACAATATCCCCCACCTTAGGCTTCCCAACGTTATTCGTACCCAATCTGCATCTGGCTGCCGTTCTGTGGTTTCAAACCAAATTCGTTGGCAGAGCCCCAGAAGGAGATAATCTTTAAGAGGAGTTTTGCGGTGGTCATCTCGGAAACCCGGCTTGTTTCAGGGACGAGTTCCACCACGTCAACGCCGCGCAAGTCGATTTTTTTGCGCGAGAAGAGTGATTCAAGCACTTCAATCAGCTGGTACCAGGAGAAGCCTCCCGGTTGCGGCGTGCCGACACCAGGCACTTCGGCCGGGTTAAACACATCCATGTCGATTGATAGATAAACCGGTCCTTCCAGTGAATTCACTTTCTGCAGGAAAGATTCCCACTGTCCTTTGCCTTGCAGATCCCAATCCAGAAACAGGGTGATGTTCGGATCTTTAGCAACCCGTTCCACTTCACTTTCATAGATCGAACGGATGCCGGCCATGACGATCTTATGCCCTTGCGCGAGCAGTCGGCTGACTGGGCAGGCATGACTGTATTTACTCCCCTCGTAACTGCTACGCATATCAGCGTGGGCATCAAGAAAGAGTACCGTGCCAGGTTCCGGCATACGTGCTTCAACTAATGATGGTGTCAGAGAGTGTTCGCCACCGAGGCCTATGAACAGGTTGTCGGCAGGCAACGAGGCAACGTGACTGGTCAGTCTGGCGTGCAACTCGGCGTCAGACTGCGATTTGTCATCTGCAAATTCTGGCAGGACACTGATCTGCATATGTTTGAATGGTGACCACCCTGCGTCTTCTTCGTAAAACTCGAGTTGTTCGGTCGTTTCGAGGATCGCCCTGGGGGCATCGGCTGTTCCGGGCTTGAATGAGACCGTTCTTTCGAGTGGAATCGGCAGGAGCAGGATGTTGGCTCCATCAACCGGTGCGTTGGGCATGGCAAGGAATTGGGAGGTGTCAGACATGTGGGTGATCCTTGTGCTCTTGAGAAGTTAGAATATATTCGGCAGATTAACTGTTCAGTAATTGTACTTTTATGATCGAAACTTTAAAGCTTAAGGTCGCCGGTCCCGGCCGGCAGCCGGGTGACTTTCTTTCCAAGCCCAAAGAAAGTAACCAAAGAAGGGCTTGCGCTGCTCTGGGCACTTTACATTATGCTAAATAGTCACCAGATAGAATACAAACTCTCTTAGGATAAAACGATAAAAATTTCCTTTTTGCACTAACGAAAAGGGACCGTTCCTAACTGACAGCCAACTCCTCTGCCACCGTTTCAGTCATTGCTGTCAGAAGGTGATTGAGCTCCTCCTCATTGATAACATAAGGCGGCATGACATAGACCAGCTTGCCAAAGGGGCGAATCCAGACACCTTTATCGACAAAGCGTTTGGTCATAGATGCCATGTTGACAGGTTGGTTCAGCTCCAGGACACCGATCCCGCCTTTGATGCGCACATCGGCTACACCGTCCCACGCCTGACAGGGAAGCAAGTGTTGAGAGAATGCATTCTTCATGTTGGAGATGCGCTCTTGCCAGGGGCTTTCAAGCAAGAGATCAATGCTGGCGTTGGCGACAGCGCAGGCCAGTGGATTCGCCATAAAAGTTGGGCCATGCATAAATGCATTTGGTGCGTTGGACGAGATGGTCCGACTGATCTCTTCTGTTGTTAGAACCGCTGCCAGAGTCATATAGCCACCGGTTATGGCTTTGCCCAGGCACATGATGTCCGGAACGATGTCGGCTTGTTCGCAGGCGAACAGGGTACCGGTTCGACCGAAGCCTGTGGCGATTTCGTCGGTAATCAACAGAACCTTGTGGCTGTCGCACAAGGCGCGAACCTGGCGCAGGTATTCCGGTGCGTAGAAGCGCATGCCTCCAGCGCCCTGTACGATTGGTTCGAGAATGACAGCGGCAATCTGTTTGTGATGGGCGCTGATCAGTTCGCGGAAGCCGGAGATGTCGTCATCCTGCCAATCGGTATCGTTGATGACCGTTGGTGCGTCGGCAAAGAAATGCTTTGAGAGAACATCCGTAAAGAGGTGATGCATGCCGGTCTCAGGATCGCAGACCGCCATGGCACCACAGGTGTCGCCGTGATAGCCGCGACGAATCGTCAACATCCGTTGTTTGTCGGGTTGCCCTTTTGCGTGCCAGTACTGAATGGCCATTTTGATGGCGACTTCGACACTGACCGAACCGGAATCGCAGAGAAAAACCCGTTGCAGAGGTTCCGGGGTCAACTTCACCAGGCGTGCGGCCAATTCAGCAGCGGGGCGATGGGTCAAGCCGCCAAACATGACGTGAGCCATCTTATCCAATTGCTCTTTGGCAGCGTTGTTGAGAACCGGATGGTTGTAACCGTGGATGGCCGACCACCAGGAAGACATGCCGTCGATCAACTCGCGGCCATCTTCCAGAGTCAGGTGAACCCCTTGCGCATATTTGACAGGGTAGGGGGCGGTTGCACCTTCTACCGGAGCATAAGGGTGCCAGACATGGTCTTTCTCAAAGTCGAGCCAGCTGTTGTCGTCGAGCAGGTTTGGCATGGTTGGTTGTCCCTGGATATCGCCCATCCGGTAACTCCGGATGGTTACAGTGTGGGTTTCTGATTTGGAAACCAGCAATTTTTCGCAAGATCAAGGAAATCAAGTATTTGAGCGGAGGCGTAGAACTTTACGCCGCACAATCAAATGCGCAGATTGACGCTGAGATTGCGGAAAAGGGCGGTTTCCGGACAGAAACTATTTGTGCTTTGCGTTATGCACGTCTTGCCTTGGCAGAAACTTGTGCCGCAGCCACGCCACCAGCAACATGACGATGAGGGCAAGGGCTACCAATAAACCAAGTCGACCAGCCAATGTCTCCGCATGTTGCCAGCTGGTGCCACCAAGGTAGCCGAGACCAGGGTAGCTGATTCCCCATAGGATGCCACTAATAACAGCGTAGCAACTGAAAACAACCGGTCGCATGTGGCTGGCCCCGGCAACAAAGGGGACAAGCCCACGTATCGGTCCGAGGAACCTGCCGAAAAAGATGCTTTTTCCGCCGTGCTCAAAGAAAAACAGCTCAGCCAAATGCAACAAACCCTGGCGCTTTTTTAATAAGCTCAAACGCCAGAGGTGGTTGCCAAAGCGTGCACCCAGCCAGTAACTAAGCAGATCACCGAGTAAAGCGCCAAGAGCTGCCGCAGCCATGATCGTGGCTATTGGTGCTTTGCCATGGAAAGCCAGCCAACCGCAGAAAACTGTCAACACGCTGCCCGGCATGATCAGTCCAATCCCGACCAGTGCTTCAAGGAATGTTATGGCAAAAACTGCGGCAACGAAAATTATTCCGCCCGGCAAAAGGTTGAATATGTCCTGTAGCCACTGTTCCATTATAATTACCGCTATTTTACTTTAACGGATCTACAACCAAAACAAAGGCTTTACCACAGAGGCTCAGGGTGCACAGAGAAAATCAAAAAATGTAACTATTCAGTTTACGAACAAATTCTCTGGACACGGAAAAAATCTGATTTACACGGATTGAACAAAACCCAATACTTTATATCGATTCAACGCGGAGGCGCGGAGACCCTGAAGGTCAACAAACTCTTTTTAGTGGCTTTTGCCTTAACGGTTTCAAACCCTCAAAGAGAAGCTTGGCTCCTCCGCACCTCTGAGCCTCCGCGTTGAATCATAAAGTTGAATAGTTACAAAAAATATTGATAGATCCTGTCCTGCTCAATGTTCCCTGTGGTTCATATGCCATTGATCTGCTTCAATCTTTTTCTCGGTTATAAGCCCGTACTTTAAAGTGTGAATCGCTCATGCCACTCATCAAAAATTTTTACTTTATGATGACCATGGCGGACCAATGCCGTCCGCACCATTTCTGGAGTGCGCATGCCTTTTTCGGTTTTTGAAAAGAACAGGTCGGCGTAAGCAACAATCCTCTCCTCCAGAGTCTGTGGCTGCATGTCACGCAGCGGCAGTGGCAGCTCTTGTGCCTGAATATCCTCGATACTGAGACCAACGCCGATGTGACGTTCACAAACCAGAGCATGGCGGGGAAGGTTCTCTTTACAGAGCAATTCAGCGCCGATAACCCCGTGAGTAATATAGGGCTGGTCGCCATGACATCCAAGCTTTGGCGTGTCAGTAAAAAGCATGCCGATATCATGTAACCAGGCGGCTTGCTCAACGAAGTCTTTGTCGACAGGCTCACTTTGCACAACATGTTCTGCCACGGCAACGGCCAGGCTGGCAACCTGGTAGCTGTGCGCAATCAGGATGCTTTTGGCCCGCGGCAGGTCATTGTAATACTTGTCTATGAGCTCAAGAAGTTGCATAGATTGTACCTTTTCTCAGGGGGTTACTCAGGCATTGTCTGAAAGGTCTGAGTGACCCTGTTCATAAGATCCTGGTAAATCTTAATTTCATCTGGCGGTGCCGTGAGAGCGATCAAGTAGTTGCGGTTTGTGCGCAGGAAGAGATAGATGTCAACATTGTCCCGCGTTGTACGCCCCGTGATGTGCCAAGCCTCGCCAGCGGGAAGCGCCATCTCTTCTTTTGTTAACACTTCCAGGCCAACGTACTCTTGCAAGGCCTGGTCGATTTGTTGCTCTTTGCTCAGCTCTTGCTGCTTCTGAAAATCTGACCTGATTGTCAATAACGTGTTTGGATGTTCTGGATGCGTCCAGCGAACCTCACCTTCTTTGCTGCCATAAGAGAGACGTCGGTCTTTGTTCCACGACAGCGGGTACGCAACGTTAAATTCCAGCACCGCATCGACGTGCATGCCGATTTTCAATCCTGACTTGAGTTTTGTTGTGGAAGCGCAACCTTGCAGAATCATGCAGAGGGAAAGAAGTGAGCATAAAATGAGTCGACGTGTTGGCATTAAAAGCATCATGGCCTCACCAATGATATTGAGGAGAGGGGGATTGTTGAGAAGCCGGGACGCGTACTGGGTTTATACCCAATAAATACAGGCCGATGGGCAATTGTCCATGGCGGCTTCAACCTTCTCTTCCGGCGCCCCGGTCGGATTGTGCACGACAGCTTTCTCATGGGCATGGCCATTGACACTGTCTTCCATGCAGAAAACTTCAGGGCAGAGCTGGGTGCAGACTTCACAGCCGATGCAGCAGTCCGGATCAATAGCGGGTGTGCGTGACATAATGATGCTCCTCATTGAAAGCGTTGCTGGTATTTATATCAAGTGGTTTGTCTTTTTGCCAGAGGTTCTTTCGGTTTGCGTGACTCCGCGTGAATAAGTATACTTGCTGACATCGCAAAAATACGGATCGATCCCTAAGTCAAACTGAACATACTGAAATGCCTATGCGAACCGGTCTGCGTACCGAAATCATTCTGAGTATCTCCCTGCTGCTGGCAGCGGCACTGCTTTTTGCAGGCTTCCTCCTGATCAAATTGACAGAACACAACCTGCTTGAGCAACAACGCGCTCACGCGGCCAGGTCCATGCAGCTCGTTACTGGAGGGATTGATGAGCCAGCACACGCAGCGGGATTGGATCGTACCCCGGGGATTTCTGCTGCCAGCCTTAACCGTCTGCAGACAATGCTTGGCAAGCAGACAGACATCATCGCCTGGCGTCTGCTCGATACAAAGTTGCAGGTCCTTGCCAGCACCGCCTATGAAACCTTCGACGAATTTACCCCCGTCTCGCCATCTGTCATGGAGCCGGGAGATTTGTACGAAGAGATCGTCTACGAATCGTATCGGTTATTCTTCAATTCAGAAGCGCAGAGTTACATCGATCTCTCGACAGCACTCTGGGTTGGCAATGAAGCTTACGGTCTTTTGCAGATTCGTTTCAGTTTGGAGACACTGCACCAGCGAGTCCAGCAGGCGCAGCGCTTGACCCTGATCTACGTCATCGTTTATGGCCTGGTTCTGGCTCTGTTCGCTGTCTATCTGCTTAATCGCAATGTGGTTAAGCCGGTACGCCAACTTCAGGAGGCAACGACGACAGTAGCCGTGGGGAACTTGACTCCTGTCATGGTGTCGTCCGGACCCGGTGAGATCCATGACTTGGCCGCCAGCTTTAACCAGATGGTCGCTGCTCTGACTGCGAGCCGCGCTGAAACAGAAGAGCATATTGCTTCACTTGAGGAAATTAACCTGGCGCTGGCACGGGCACGTGATGATCTGGTGCGTTCGGAAAAGCTTGCGACCGTTGGCCATCTTGCGGCGGGCATGGCTCATGAAATTGGCAATCCATTAGGGGCTGTGGTCGGTTATCTGAATATCCTCAAGGATGATCTGTCGGACGACTCTCGTGACCTTGTGGAGCGATCCCTGGCGGAAACCGGCAGAATTGATCGATTGATCCGCGAACTTCTCGAATATTCAGCGCCGGTCGATCGACAGACTGATTCTTTTTGCCCAATAACCCTGCTGCGTGAGACAGTTGAGCTGTTACGACATCAGGGGCAGCTTGATGACGTGGAGATAGATGATCAGTGTGCAGGGGATGACTGCCAGGTCAACATGGACCGGGGGCGGTTGATGCAGGTCTGGATCAACCTGCTTCTGAATGCCCAGGACGCCATGCACGGTAAAGGGCGGGTTGAATTAGTGTCGAAGCGAGAGGGACAAGAAATCAGCATTTCGATCCATGATAATGGCGGCGGAATCGATGCAGAGGTTGCGAGCCGAATCTTTGAACCATTCTTCACTACCAAGGCGCCGGGCAGTGGCTATGGTTTGGGGCTTGCGGTTTGCCAGCGGATTATTGATGAGAATGGCGGCAGTATAGAGGTGAAATCCGAAGTTGGCAGAGGGGCTTGTTTTACGGTCACTTTAGCTTGCGGCTAACGACTCGGTAAGATTTTAACGCCTGGAACCGCCGGGTCGCAGAGAGCACAGTGCAAAACCCAGGTCTAAATCTTTAAAGCCTGGAACCACAGAGTCACAGAGAACACAGAGAACACAGAGTAAAACCAATCTCTTTTGTTTTTGAATTTCTCTGAGTCCTCAGAGTCTCTGTGGTGGATCGCTTTTACTGTAAAGGCATAACATACTTAAGCCTGGAACCACAGAGTCACAGAGAACACAGAGTAAAACCAATCTTTTTTGTTTTTGAATTTCTCTGAGACCTCTGAGTCTCTGTGGTGGATCGCTTTTACTGTGGTGAATCGCTTTTCCAGTGGCGAATCGCTTTTTTAATTCATTGTTATATTTTTTCTCAGGAGGGAAAAATGGAAATTGATTTTTTGGTGAAGTACCCAGAAGCTGATATATCAAATCGCGTGATTCTTGCTGCAATAGAAGTTCATCGGCACTTAGGACCAGGCCTTTTAGAATCAGCCTATTCTGCGTGTTTATGCAGAGAGATGGAGTCTCTGGAGATCAATTTTGATAGAGAAAAAGCTTTACCTGTTGTGTACAAAGGACTTGACCTGAATTGTGGCTACAGGATGGATCTGGTTGTTGAAGATCGATTGGTGCTAGAATTAAAGTGTGTTGATAGAATCCTCCCAATACATGAGGCTCAGCTACTGACTTATTTAAAGCTCTCCGGCTTAAAGGCTGGTCTAATCCTTAATTTCAACTGCAAATTGATGAAAGAAGGAATCAAGAGGATGGTCGCCTGATCCCAGGATTTGGAACCACAGAGTTACATAGTTACAGAGAGCACAGTGCAAAACCCAGGTCTAAATCTTTAAAGCCTGGAACCACAGAGTCACAGAGAACACAGAGTAAAACCAATCTCTTTTGTTTTTGAATTTCTCTGAGACCTCTGAGTCTCTGTGGTGAATCGCTTTTACTGTGGTGGATCGCTTTTACTGTAAAGGCATAATATGAACCCTAAGCCTGGAACCACAGAGTCACAGAGAACACAGAGTAAAACCAATCTTTTTTTTTGAACTTCTCTGAGTCCTCTGAGCCTCTGTGGTGAATCGCTTTTACTGCGCTTTTTAGAAGTGAGTTTTTTATGCGAGAGATTTCATGACCATAACCAAACGCCAGATTCTGATCGTCGATGACGAAGCACCAATGCGTCACATGCTGCGTCTGGTGCTGGAGCGTGATGGCTATGCGGTTGCCGAAGCCGTCAGTGGTCAGCAGGGGCTGGATCGTCTGCAGGCAGGTCACTACGATCTGATCCTCTGTGATATCCGTATGCCGGAAATGGACGGACTGACCTTTCTTAAAGAAAAAGAGGAGCAGCAGTTTGGCGGTACGGTGATTATGATGAGTGCCTACGGCAGCATTGATACCGCTGTCGAATGCATGAAAAAAGGTGCCTAGGACTACATCTCCAAGCCGTTTCGCCCTGACGAAATCCTGTTGACGGTACGCAAGGCAGAAGAACGCCTGCAACTGCGTCAGGAGAATGTCCAGCTGAAGAAAAATGTGCGGCGCGGTGGCCGTCCTCAGGGTGTTGCAGCGATCGTGCATCGCAGTGTCCTCATGCAGAGCGTGCTCGAAACGGTGCAGAAAGCGGCCCAGGCTCCTGCCGCTGTTTTGATAACCGGGCCGACCGGAACCGGCAAAGAGCTGGTTGCCCGTGCCCTGCATGCGGAGAGCCCCCGGTGCGACAAACCTTTTCTGGCCGTCAACTGCAGTGCCATTCCTGCCGGTTTGTTAGAGAGTGAATTGTTCGGTCATTCAAAAGGTGCTTTTACCGGGGCCGACCGTGCCCGCAACGGTCTGTTTGGCGCTGCTGACGGTGGGACGCTTCTGCTCGATGAGATCGGTGATTTCCCCCTGGAATTGCAACCGAAATTGCTGCGGGTTCTTCAGGAGCGCGAAGTGCGCCGAATTGGCGAAAGCCAGCCGACTCCAGTTGATGTGCGTGTGCTCGCAGCCACTGCCAAGGATCTCCGTCAAGCGGTTGCTGATGGCACTTTTCGTGAGGATTTATTCTACCGGCTTGCCGTTATTGCCATTGAATTGCCGGCGCTGAACCAGCGGTCGGAGGATATCAGCGCGCTGGTCGAGAGTTATCTGCCAAGAATTGCCGCGCGCTTGAAGCGCCCGGTGCCAATCATGAGCCCTGAGGCCTTGCGCAAGCTGGAAAAACAGCCCTGGCCGGGCAACGTTCGAGAACTGTTGAATGTGCTCGAAAAAACTCTGGTTCTTTGTCGCGAAGAGACAATCAAAGAGGGTGACCTTGTTCTTCATGATCATCCTCAAGCTCCAATTGATCCGTCGACCCTTTCGTTGAAGAGGGCAATGGAGAATCTTGAGAGGGACTTCATTCGGAAAGCTTTGGAGATAACGGGTGGTAACAAAACTCAGACCGCGAAGATTCTCGAGATCAGTTTGCGTTCGCTGATTTACAAGGTTAAGGATTATGGTTTGGGGTGAGGGCACGTGCTCCGCACCACGGGGTTTTGCGTACCATCGTGCAAAAGTTGCACTATGGGTCACATCACTCAGATCGTTTCATATTGTTAAATCCAATAAAATCAATTAGTTAAGAGGATGGTCAGGTCTTTGCTTGTTGGTATACCTTTTGCTCCTTGTTAAGTATCAGGTTGATCGTGATCTATGGAGGACATGATGCCCGTTAGTAAAAAAACACAATCCGGATTCTCACTCGTTGAACTGATGGTTGCCATGGTGATTCTGGCAATCGGTCTTCTTGGATTGGCTGAGCTGCAAATTACTGCCATTAAGGGCAACTCCAAGGTTGGATCTCTCATTATGGCGAACTCAGTGGCCCAGACCGCTCTTGAGGAAATTATGGCTATCTCTGAGAAGACGGATCCGTTGTACCCTGTCCTCAAGGATCCTGCTGCCGGAGCAGACTGGCTGGTTGATCCAGTGCGTTCAATTGACGGCAAAGACCGTTTTAAAATTACCTACACCTCGACTCTGGATGTTGGCGGTAGCGGTGTCACTCAGGTAAATATACGCGTTGATTCTCTCGATGCGGTTGGCTTTGGACCATCGTTCGCAACCTCGGAAGCTTTCAGGTCTCTAACCGGTAAATTGGCCCCGCTCCCCTAAAAAGAGTGAACAATGATTGATAGAGGTTAACCATGCAAATGATTAAGCAAAGATTGCTGGAAAAGCGAGGTTTCACTCTCGTCGAAGTGATTATTGTTATGTTGATCCTGAGCGTAGTGATGACGGCCGTTATGAGTCTGATTGTCCCGGCCCAGCGATCGAGTATAATACAATCAGATCTCTCTACTGTTCAAGGTGGTATGCGAGTCGCTCTGGAACGCATGACCAAAGATTTCCGCAATGCCGGTTTCCTGATTGCAGGCGCTTCGATCACCAGTGCGGGTTATATATTAGAATCTCCCCCAGTCGTTAACGATGTCGTTATCGATGCCAGTGTTAATTCCGTAACAGTCAACACGAGAGCAGTCTCTGGAGCTTTTGGCCGTGTTGCTTCAATTCCCACGGCCACATCGAATTCTATTGTGACCCCGCCGCTCCCATCGGAGTCTTTTTCACTGATCTACCAAGACCAGTTTCGTAATTTCCCTACAGGCAGTTATGCAGCAGTGATAGAACCGGTGAGTGGCGACCCGATTGGTGACATCTACTATGTGATGAGCTCCAGTCCAGGTTTGGTTAAGCTGGGGAATAAGGACACACACGGTGCGTTAGCCGATGTGGGCGCGTTTGCTGTGTCCCAAGCCGGCTTGATTCTGCTTCCGGTACCCTCTGCATCCGTACAGACTATCAAGGATGCAGCTGATCCTGTTGCAGCGACTAAGTCAGCTCTTTCTCGGACCATTACTTATGATTTCGTCGACACGGATAATCCTGTTGATGGTATCCCCGATACTCTGACCCGTCAGGTTGATGTAGGCAAGCTCTCCGAAGGAAATCGCTCGTATCTGGCACGTGGTGTCACTGCTTTGACTTTTACTGTCCAGGAAGATGGAGACGGTGATGCGAGCAAGGTGATTATTGACCTGGTTGGTCAATCGATAGGGCTGGGTAACGATACGGTCAGTAGCGAAAAAACCCAGCAGAGCAGAATCACGGTTTCTTTGCGAAATTTCTGATAAAGGCAGGTATTCATGTTAATCAAAAGAAGAATAGGGCCTTACAGATTGACACAGAAGAATGATGTTAAAAATGGGGAGCGAGGGATGGCTCTGATTCTTTGCATCGGTTTTCTGGCACTCTTGAGCATCCTCGGAGCCACGGTCCTTAATTTGACGAACAACAGTCTTTCCACGTCCGGTCGAGATCAGGTCACCAAGAATGTTTTCTATACTGTGGACCGGGCGGTTGAATACGCTCTATCACCCAAGGTCTACACAAACCTGATTGATGTCGGCGATCAGGTCGATCTCACCGACGTTGCTCACAAGCCCTTTATCGTGAGTCCGGGATCTGACCTGGTGCGCGGCATGGTGACCTACGAAGGTGTTGGCAGTGCTCCGGCCAAGTCAGCCAAATATGACAAGACAGCATCGTCTGGCAAAGTCTATCGCTATTTTCACATTACGGCGGTAGCGGAAAGCACTAACCCGCGGGTCACCGCATCCTCTTTTGTTGACGAGCAGTACGTACAGGTATTCCCCGCTGTAACCAATGTCCCGGTCGAATATGTCTCCGGCGATGTTGACGCCCCGGATTCTGGAGGTAACTGAACATGAAAAATCTCACTTCTCTTTTATTAACGCTGGTAAGCGCTAGCCTGCTTTTTACCTCGTCGGCTCTGGCATTCCCCGACCAGTACTCGGGTGATACCTCGATCTATGAAGGTGTTGCGGCAGATGTCGGCCGACCGAACATTATGTTCGTCATCGATAATAGCCTGGCAACGATGCAGACCGTGGCGGATGATGTAACCTTTGTTGCCACCAACGAGTACGATCAAGGGATCAGCACCTTGGGTGCCGACTGCTCAGGCGTTAATAACCCTGGCAAGGAGTGCTGGATGCCCTGGAACATCTACAAACAAGACAATCAAGGGGATTTCGCTACTCTGGTTATGGAAAATAGTGACAGCGATTTGTTGACCCTGACCTGTGACCCCAGCTTGGATAACACCGATCCTACCGATGACGGCTCGAATTATGTCCATACCTTCTTTCAGCAGTACGGCAGCTATTCCGGCTCCGGTGCATCCAGCTTCCCCAATCTGGACAGCGATGGCAGCTGTATCTATGGAATTACCAACACTTCTGGTGTGGTCTATGCGCTAGGTAATTATCTCAACTTTTTGAAAAATGCTGCTCCGGCGGATGGGGGAGGCACAGAGCCACCGCCTGATCCCGATGATCCTTGTGCGGATACCCCTCTACCACCAGTTGTTCGGGCTTATGAATGGAAAAATGGTACTTGGAGTAATATTAATAAATCAGCAATTTTCAGACTGAAGGAAGGCGCAACACATACTTCTTCAAATGACTCTAACGATACGCCATATTTTCAAGCAGATTCCGCGGATACGGCATATTGGGAAGTTCTCCCGAGTTCACCAGTACCTGCAGGTGTGACACAGTGGTTACCAGGGACATATTACGAATATCCAGTATGTGCAGCTGCACCTCCGGTGGTTGTACCTCCCTCTGGCGCGAATATCTCCCAGCGGGAGATCGTTTTCAACACCCTGAAAGATGTCGTTCTGCATGCCGGGTCGTTGGTGAATTTTGGTGCCATGGTTTACGGTGACAATAACTCGGGTGCTGATGTGGTCGCTCCGATGGCCAATCTTTCGGTTGGTGTTGAAACTAATGTTGATGGTGACTACAACGTTATTGTTGATCCGGATTGCGGCTCGTATAGTGTAGCCAGCAGGCCAGCCTATTGCCAGTTTATCATGTCAATTCCGGGGCCGCCTGCAGATCCTAGCGCTGATTTGTCCAATTGTACCAACTACACCGGTGCCGCTTGCCTCTCCAGTAATACCGCTCGACCTCAGGCCGAATCGCTCTTTGATGCTGGTTACTACTTCGGTGCCGGGCGCACTGGTGAGACCGATGCTTCGACCTATATTCCGATCAGAAACAACATGCAGATCGCTCCGGAAGACAGCCCCTGTGATCTGAACCATATTATCATGATTACCAACGGCTTCTCTAACGGTGATGGCAGCCCGAACCTGGATATGATCGGCGACGCTGACGGTGACAATTACGAAAATGAAGAGTCTTACGGCCTTGGTTCGCACTGGCTCGACGATGTGGCGCGCTACCTGAAGGCCAATCATAAGATCACCACGCATACCGTACTTGCCTTCCAGGCCTATGATGACCTGGTAGCGAATGCGGCCAAAGATGGCGGCGGTCAGTTTCATCTGGCCAGCAACGAAGCGCAGCTGCGCAGAGCGCTGCTGGATATCATTGCCAGTATCATCAATGAAAAGAGTACTTCCTTTGTCGCCCCAGTGGTTCCGGCCAGTACCACCAACCGGACCATCAGTAGTAATCGCGTTTACCTTGGTCTGTTCAAGCCCCAGGCAGATGGCCCCTGGTATGGCAACGTTAAAAAGTATGGTTTGACCGCGGATCGTCGCCTGGCAGAGCCGCCCGCAACACCGCCGGTCTTAGACACCGACCCGATCAACGGTGATGCGGCCAGCTATCCCGACGGCAGCTTTGATCCCGATTCGGTTTCATTCTGGAGTCTTCAAGGTGGTCTGGTGCCATCATCCAGTGGCGATATCGACCCGTATAATCCTGATCCCAATGAGGTTAAAGGCGATGGCGGTGAGGTTGATAGCGGCGGTATCGGTGGCGTTCTGCTCAAGAGGACTCAAGCCTGGTCTACTGCTATTAAAACCAGTGCTTCGACAACAGATCTAGCCCGAAATATCTTCACGTTTCTGCCAGCTGGCCTGCCGAACGCTAGGACTTGGACCAAACAGGCTATTTTGCCAAACAACAGTGCTATTACAGAAGCCATTTTAGGCTTACCAGATGTCGAGAGATCATGGTCGTCAACCGGCGCCATCGGCGGAGCTCTGGATACTGGTCAGACAGCAGATGAAATTCGCCGTCGAAATCTCATCCGGTATACACTTGGCTTTGATTCTCTTAATGTGCAGGCCTTAGAGTCTGTCTACGATGTGCGTGAGTGGGTCATGGGTGATGTCCTTCATTCACGGCCGGTCGTTTTCAACTACACAAAGTACACTGCTGCTGAAGAGAGTACGTGTGCACCTGCCACTTCTGGCGATCCCTATAACAGCTCCGTCATCTTTGTCGGTGCGAACGACGGTATGCTGCACGCCTTCCGCGATTGTGATGGCCAGGAATTGTGGGGATTCATTCCGGATAATATCCTCGGTAACCTCAAGCATCTTCCAGAGGTTAAGCATACCAGTTACGTTGACAGCCCACCGTCAATTCTTTTCTACGATCAGAATGGTGATGGCAAAGTGGATCCCCTTAGTGATCTGGTAGTGCTGGTTTTTGGCCAGCGTCGCGGCGGTGGGAATAAAAATCTTATCGAAGGGTCGCGCGGTGCATTCTATGCCCTGAACATAACGGATATTACCACTCCAACTTTGATGTGGAAACTCGACACCGATAATTATGACGAGATGGCTGAATCCTGGTCGCTGGCGACGATCAAACGGATAAAAGTTGCCAGCAGTGACGACATTCGCTTTGTGGCTTTTGTCAGCGCCGGTTATGACAATAATGAAGACCTTCGCCATGGCATCACCCAGACATTCCCCGATGCGACTGATCTTACCACCAGTATTAATGCTGCTTCTTCGGGTGGCTCTGTTGATGGTGAGGATGGTAGCAGCAACACGCTTCTGATGACTTCATCTGGTACAGATACCAATGGTTTCAACATGCGCGGCCGAGCGGTCGCGGCAATTCTTGTTGCTCAGTTAAGGCAGCAAGACGTTATCGTTGACGGTGTTACCAAGTCTCTTTATGTGCCGCTGGCCAAATCTAATGATGTGCCAATAGGGACTGTGCTCTGGAGCTCCAAAGACAACTTGCCGACTGGTACTGTCCATCCCTATTCGTTTGCTTCTGATGTCGAGACGATGGACCTGAACAACAATGGAGGCTATATCGACAGGGTCTATGCGACCGATACCGGTGGCAACCTATGGCGCTTCGACACCACCGACCGCAATCCGAGCAACTGGACCGCAAATATCATATTCTCGGCCAACAGTGACGCTGATGCTAATGTTGGTCGCAAGTTTTTCTACCAACCGTCGGTTGCCAGCCAGGGTGACAAGGTATATGTCTGCTTCAATTCAGGAGATCGAGAGCATCCTCTTAATTTGCCCGTCGTTGATCGCCTGTATTGCATCAAGGATTTTTACAACAAGTATGACTATGAGAATCTCTCCGGGTTTGAGAACCACACGACTGCTGATGAGGTGAATGAGTCCGACCTGGTTGATGTGACCGCGAATGTTTTGCAGTTGGATACTTCGAATCAGGCCGATCGCAACGTCGTTTATGGCAAACTCAATTCGAACCCGACCTCAAGAGTTAATCCGACCACCGGTGCGGCGGACGCCAGTGGCTCATTTTACTATGGTTGGTATATCAAGCTGGACGGCAGGGACCGCTTCCCATCGACCGGTGATTATGGCGAGAAAGCTTTGGCGGCCCCGGTTATTTTCCAGGGCGAAGTGTTTTTCTCTACTTACCAGATCAAAACCGGTAGCCGTAGCACTTGTGAGAAAGGAAACCTCGGTTATTCGCGCCTGTACCGGGTAGCTCTAGACTCTGGAGTAGCCGCTTTTAATTACGATCTGTCGAATGACTCTGAAAGCACACTAGGCAACGACACGGCTGTCGATGCCGATGGCAATGTACTCCGCCGTACTGATCGTGTTTACCAACTCGGTGAAGGCATTCCTTCCGGTATCGTCCAGGTGGTCGATGCTGCTGGTAACGTTAGTCTGCTGATCAGTAGCTCGGACAAGGTCGAAGGGATTGGCGGCTCAAATCCGACCATGACCTTCCCGCTCTACTGGATTCAGTGGTAGGTGATCTTAACTCTTTTGGGCCCGCCGTTACTGGCGGGCCTTTTTTATTTCAAAATCCCCAAGAACCTTTTACTATGATCTCCAATACCAATTGTGACAGGGGGAATGTAGCGATGAAACATCTACTTGCATTGTGTGTGATCCTGGCTTTTCTGCTTTCAGGCTGTGGTGAAGAAAAGAAAGAGCAGGTCTCAGCTCCGAAAGGTCCTGATCCAGTCAAGCAAACCCCTTCAGTGAGTGTAGAGAGCCAGCTCGAGGGTAATCTGCAGACTGCAAGCTACGGCGGCGTAAAGCTGACAATCAAACCAGAAAACCCGGTTGCTGCAGATTGCCTGGAAGCCAGTGTCAAAGGACTCTCTGATACAACCTTTGTCTGGGAAGTCAACGGGATTAATGTTCAACAGGATAAGAACAATCGTTACTGCCTGGAAGGCTCCGGCCGGGATGATGTGGTCACTGTGCGTGTGGGAGATACTGCAAGGGGTGCTACCGCTTCGGTAACGGTAGGTAACTCACTGCCGCGCGTCCTCGATACGACCCTCGAGTTCGTCGCAGATGGGGGCGCATACGTTATCGAAATTACCCCGCAAACTGAAGATGCTGATGCGGATTATGTTGCATTGAGCTACCAGTGGTTGATTAACGGTCAAGTCAACGAGGAATACACTGAAAACCGTTTGCCCTCAAATGCTTATCAGGCAGGTGATAATATTCAGGTTAAAGTTACCCCCGAAGATGGTTACGGTAAAGGGCGCACCTACCAAACCCGCAGCCTCGAAATGCTGAGTGCAGCACCAGTCATTACATCACAACCACCAAAATCGTTCGAAGCGATGGAGTACACCTATCAGGTTGAAGCGACTGATGTCGATAGTAGTGAACTGACCTTCACACTTGAGGATGCCCCGGACGGGATGACTATAGACGCGGCAACCGGCATGATTACCTGGCCGCTCGCTGAAGTCAGTGCCGGTGAATACCAGATCAAGATTATCGTCACCGACCCTGAAGGCAGCACTGGCGGACAAAAATATACGCTGAATCTGGAAAAACGCAGGGTCGTAACGCAGGAGTAGACATAGTCACCAGGGTTTATGAGGAAGTTATTAACACTTCCCCTGTTGGTATATAGAGATCCTTTTTTTCGTTGTCACCTTGGACCTCTTTGGCTATCAGGTTGGTGTGCGGGCCACCCCATAAAGACACATCTTATCAATACTCCTTGAACCTTGATACGCAATGCTATACATTGATATTGTAGATATCTGGAGGTTTAGCTATGGCAATGGATAAACAAGTAAACCTGAGACTTGATGGCGAGGATGAAGCGACCCTTAAGTTTATGGCTGAGACCCAAGGTCGCTCGGAACAGGAAGTGCTACGGTATTCTTTTCGTAGATATGCAAAAGAATTTCAAGACCAAATTAACTTCCTTCAGTCGGTAGAGTGCGGATGGGTTGAACTCAAGTCTGGTCTTGGTGAGGTTGTCGCTGAAGACGACACCTTCCTTGAGGACCTTATGAAAGAGATCAAAAATGAGTCAACGACTACTTAAGCGATCTCTGGAATATAAACAGAGAGTACGTGATTACGCCCGCAATCTTTCGAAACGCTACAGGCCCGAGATAGCAGGCGTTTTCATTGAAGATGTTGGCTTAGCCCAAAAAAGAATTTTTGAAAATAACGAGATAGGTACAAGCGTCCCATACCTTATGTTGGGACAAAAGATTGTATTGAAAGAGCTTTACTTTACTTCGGGACCCACAAAATATTGCTTAGTGTACGACATATTTGATAATCACATTGGGCTGATTACGCTATGGCATGGTATCGGAGCTAGAAGTACCGAAGATCTTGTGCGCTTATTGGGGCAGTAGACCCTTGTAAGAAACCCTCCCCATGAAATAAAACTTGCAATTCTCAAATAGCTAGATTAGTTTCGTCACATCTTTTTGTCGCTATGCGACTCTTTAGCCTTTGGCTTGTACTGTTTAATGGAGGGTTCATGAATATCCTGCGATGTTCGCTGCGAGTTGTATCCTGTGTTTTCCTGTCGTTAATCCAGTTGTTCTCATTTCTAACACCGGCAACCCAATTTTTATCCCAGTCCAACTGCTTTGGTCTGTGCTGGGCATTGATATTTGCAACTCCTGTCTGTGGAAAGCTGCAACTTAAGCAGACAGATTCATGCGTTAAAAAATCCTATGAAAGGAGGAGAAGTGTCTTTGGTCGTTTGGTTGTAATTTATGTAGATTTTTGTAATTCATTCAAGTCAAGGAGGGTTGTATGAAAGAATCAATCACATGTTTATTGTTGTTGCTTGCCCTGGTCTGCCATGCACCGGACGCGCTGGCTGGACAGGTTGTCGTAGAGCAGCAGCTGCTCTCGGTAACAGGGGAGCCGGTTACCCGCGAGCTGGTTTTTTCCGGCAGCGGCTTTGCCGACTTTGTGCTCAAGGTCCGCAATGGCGAAGAAGACGGCTCGCAGCGCATCTCGAGTGCTTTAGTCAGCCTCAATGGAACAAAGGTCCTGATCCCGGCTGACTTCAATCAGAAGGTCCAGAGCCTGGAGCGGGCCATTTCGCCGTTGCCGGGTGACAATGTTCTGGCGGTTACGTTGCGTAGCAATCCCGGTGGTTCGATGCTCGTTCAGGTTTTTGGTACACCGACCTTCCAGTTGCCGCCCGATCCGGGATCAGAAGGTGACGCCACCCTGGAAGGGGTCGATGTTAACGGAAACGGCATCCGAGACGACATCGAACGCTGGATTTATCTCACCTATCCAAATTCTGAAAAAATGCGCCGCGCGCTGATCCAGGAATACTACCCGATGCAGAACATGATCATCCACGGTCATCAGCAGGACCGGGATGCGGTTTACAATGATATGGATGCGATGCAGAGGTCAAGTGAATGTCTGTTTTATGTGTATCAAAATAGTCCTCATAAAATTACTGCAGAACTCAAGGCTCGGATTGTCAATACTGACGATCGGTTCTATGGTTACATGGAATCCAGCCGTCAGTTGGGTGGCGGATCTTTCAGTGGAAGACACCCCAGTGAATGGAAATCGAGTTGCACCTTTGATCCCGATGTTATGTCTGATTGAATTTATTTGGAGGGTTAATTATGAAGATGAAATTTGTAATGATTCTGGTTTTGAAGCCTTCAATTTAACTATTCGTGAAAATGAAATGGCCGGAACTACTCCGAGTACTGAAATTGCATATAGATATTATCAAAACCTTAATG
>JAGXHM010000089.1 GCA_024636155.1 Deltaproteobacteria bacterium | reverse complement strand
GAACTGGCTGCAAATTCGCCTGTTTGGCCCATATCTCAGCTCCTTTTCGACCAATAGCTACGGCTATTACTCTCAAATGAGCTAAAATCTGGTCTCAAACATCCAAATTTTCGCTTCAGCCCTGATTGTCCGACAGGCTGCGAGTGTGATTGATTTTTGAATATTATAACGAGATCGATTGTCTTTTGGGAGTTTCAAATGCTTTTCATGTGAAAAAATTTGTGCAGCTCGATAGAGTTTGGGAGGAGATGGATTAAATTATAACCCTCGCCGTAATTTAAGGTATAATTCAATAGTATTTCGAGAATCTTCTTGTCCCCCTCATATCAGCGAAAAATACTATGACCCATCTAAAAAACATTTCCACCATCATTGTTCTGTTCCTCGTGTGCTTTTTTCACTCATTGTCCTTCGCCCTGGCAACGGAAAACATTCTGGTCGAGATCGCCGGTCTGGACCCGGGAACTGAGTCGACTCTCGGTAACGAAGACATGTTGTATGCTCTGGTTCGTTACGAGAGCGACATCCCTTTGCGTTTCCAGGCCCTTGCCCTGCGAGATGGGGTGCCTCAGGAGGTGGGAGCAATCAGGAACCCGGCGGCGCTGCATGCTCCAGGCAGTGGTGAGGCTCTGGTTTGGGTCGGTTACACAAATCCGACTCATGTTGATACGATCAGGGTGACAGTCTTTGATGAAAATTGGCGGGAGCTTTACCAGCTGGTTGAAACAGCGGATGTGAAGTGGCTGGGCGTAACAGCTGCTACGCCAAGGGAACCGGCGGAATGGGTCAACTCTTTAATCAAGTCCGAACAGCGCAAATTGGATTTTGTCTATGACGCGTCACCTCAAAAATATGGTTTTTTTTACGATATTGTTTTTTTTCTGTCCATCGTTGCAATCCCTGCCTATCTTTTGCTGCAATTGCATATGCTGTGGCGATACGACTACCGCTGGCGTGAACTTGCGGTTATCCCGCTCTTTCCGTACTTGATCCTGGCCTTTTATTATATTGCCGGACTCGGTATTGAAACGTCGCTACAGGTGACCTTTCTCTTTCGTTATACTCCCTTGGCGTTTCTTTACCTGGTCGCTCTATGGTTAGCTAAACGGTTCTGGCAAAAGAAGCTTCCCCCGCCAAAACTTTATAAGCCACCGAAAGCGTGACGTGTTGTCACTCTCACCTCCATTTCATCTGAGATTGTTCTCACCATAAAATCAGGAATCTATCTCAGGCGAATCATCCCATCAAGCGTAGATGTCTGATGAAATTAATGACACCCATCCCAGCCACAAGCAGGCCGGCGATGCGCAGCATCCAGCTTCGCACACGACCGCTTAACCAGTGGGTTGCGCTACCGAAGAGGAACAGTGACGGGGCCGTACCGAGGCCGAAAGCAAAGAGCATCAGTGCACCGGTGGTGACTTCGGCACTCTGGGCGGCGGTGATTGCTACAGCGTAGAGGTAGCCGCAGGGTATGAAGCCGAACAGCAGACCCAGAGGGAGGGCCGCCAGGGTTGGCGGGAGCTTGCGCAAGCCGTGAACAGCCAGGGTCATCGCCCGTATAGGTCCAGGGAAATCGAGTTTCGAGGCGTTCAGTAAGGAGAACAGGCCAGCGGTTCCCAAGCCTATCAAAATGACAAACAGATCCGAGGCCAGGAGCAACGATCGAGTCACCATCTTGAACTGATCAGTGTAAGCTATGGCCGAACCGAGCCAGCCGACTACGGCACCGATAAAGGTGTAGGTTGTGATGCGTCCGACGTTGTAGAGTAGATGGAACAGCCAGCCACCCTTTCGACCTGCCTCAGAGAGCGACAGGGCGCCCACCACTCCACCGCACATACCGATGCAGTGACCGGTCCCCATCAGGCCAGTGATGAAGGCCATGAAGATGAGCGAATCGCTCATTTCATCAAGACCTCTCCGAGCTCGAAAGTCAGGTCAACCAGATCATATCCTGGTCGTTTAATAAGCATGATGGCATTCCATTCGCCGGCCATAGTGAAGATGGCCTGCCCATGGTAAGTGTCGTTCTGCCAGAGAGCCTTCGGATTGTTGAGCGGCATGGCCATTGCTGGCATCACCAGACGCAGGCTTATTGCTGCATCAGCCAGGAATTTTCCAGTGCCACCAGTCAGCTCGACGGTAAAAGGTGTTTCGGTCATTGTCAACAATGGATCAGCGGCGAAAGTGAGTACAGCGGTTCCTCCTTCTGGCATAATCTTTTCCAGACGGGTCTCGGAGGCGAAGGCAGAAACTGAGAGTGTCAAAAGGAAGCAGACGAAGATGGTGGCCAAAATGGGCCGAAACATATCATTTCTCATTATTTTCTCCTTGTGATGGTGAGTTCTTAACGGGAGGTATTTCCTCTTCGTCCAACATCCGATATTTCGGTCCTTCGACATCGTCGAAGTCGCCACGCTTGACTGTCCAGATGAAGAACAACCAGGCACCGGTACCGATGCAGAGTGATAGGATAATCAGGATGATAATTGACTTTAACATTGGGCGACTTTAATTGTTTGCTGGTTGTTTGACAACACAAAAAGCGCGGCGTACTACACGGCCGAGACGTAGTGAATTGCTGACGACCAGTACGGAGCTGCTCGCCATGGCAACCGCTGCCCAGACGGGCGCCAATTGACCGCTCGCTGCCAGAGGAATGGTAACAAGATTGTAGGCAAAGGCCCAAAACAGATTTTGTTTGATAACCTGCAACGTCTTGCGGGCAATGAAGATCGCTTCATAAAGCTGGCCGAGGTTGGGCTTGGTCAGAACCAGATCGGATGTTTCAAGAGCGATATCTGAGCCACCAGCCATGGCGCATCCAACGTTGGCCGAGGAGAGGGCCGGGGCATCATTGATGCCGTCGCCAACCATCATGACCTTTTGCCCTGATTGTTGTTGCGCAAAGATCCATGCGGCCTTGTCAGCAGGACTCATGCTGGCCTGGTAATCAGTAATGTTCAGTTTGGTGCTGACCTGTTTTGCCGCAGCAACATGATCTCCGGTCAGTAGGACCGTTTGCAGGCCAAATCGCTGCAGGCTCGCCACGCTTTTAACCGCTTCATTACGTAGTGGGTCGTGAATCAGCAGGACACCACGCCAAACTCCGTTGAGGCTCACATAAACTTCAGTTAAAGCTCCTGACTCAATGGCGGGAATTTCAACGCCATTTTCGGTGAGAAAGATGCGACTGCCAACCAGAAGCTCTCCGTTATCATCAACTTTCCTGAGACCTCGCCCAGGAACAGTCTCGACAGATTCTGTTACTCCGGGAAGCACTCCTGCTGATTTTGCTCTAGTCATGATGCTGAAGGCAATCGGATGATTCGAGCCACTTTCTGCCAGGCTGGTGAGTTGTAGTAACTCCTCTTCACTTTGACCGGGGGCGGTGATGATCTGTGTAACGGTTGGTTTGCCGAGGGTCAGGGTGCCGGTTTTATCGAAAGCAACCAGGTTGATGCGTCCTGTTATCTCAAGAATATCGCCGCCGCGAAAAAGAATGCCTCTGACGGCCGCATTGCCGGATGCCACCAGAACTGCCGTCGGTGTCGCCAGGCCGAGTGCACAAGGGCAGGCGACGATCAGGACCGATATGGCATTGAGCAAAGCTTCGCTCTGTGGAGCGTCATTAAAATGCCAGAAAATCCAGGTGCAGAGTGCGATCATGGTGACAAATGGCACAAAGAGTGTGGCGACGCTGTCCGCCATCGACTGGATCGGCGCTTTGCGATTTTGTGCCTCCTCAACCATGCGTGCCATGCGGGCGATAAAGGAGTCCGCTGCAACCCGTTCAACAGTAAGTTTGATTGAGGTAGATAGATTCAGAGAACCAGCCGAGACCATTTCGCCCCGCTGTCGCAAGACCGGCATCGGTTCGCCGGTGATGGTTGATTCGTCAAATTCCGATTTGCCGTCATGAATCCGGGCATCAACAGGAATACGTTCTCCGGGACGGACCAGAATGAGATCTCCCGGAGTCAGGCTTGCACTGGCAACGGTGTGGATTTCCTCGCCTTCAATTCGACTTGCTGATTCAGGGGCGAGTCGCAGTAATTTGTCAATTCCGGAGATTGAGCGCTTACGCGCAGAACCTTCGAAAAGACGACCCAACAGGATCAAGGTGATGATCATTGCTGCGGTATCAAAATAGACTTCTCCGCCGACAATCAGTGCGTAAAGACTATAACTATAAGCTGCTAGCACGCCGAGGGAAATTAGCAGATCCATGCTCGGTGCCCGGTTTTTCAGGCTGCGCCAGGCCCCTGACAGGAACGGCCACCCGGAATAGAAGACGACCGGAGTGGTTACTGCCGCGGCAAAGTATTGGATTATCTGCCGGACTTCCGGGTCGATGCCGTGAAAATAACCACCATATAATGCAAAAGAGAAGCCCATCAGCTGCATGGAGAGAAATGCCGCAGTTCCAAAACGGATCAATAATGACTGTTGCTCCCGTGTTGCAGCCTCTTGTGCTGCACCGGCGGTGAAGGGGTGAGGCAGGTAGCCGAGGCGGCTGATTGCTGCGAAGATCTTTGTCGGAGATGTTTGCAGAGGGTTGAAGCTGATCTGTGCTCGATGCGTGCCGTAGTTAACCTGTATAGCATCAACACCCTGTTCTTTGACGAGTAGCTTCTCCAGTAGCCAGACACAGGAGGCACAGCGAATGCCTTCGACAATCAGGGAGATCCCTGCAGCACTTTCGCTGTGAGAAATGACATGACCAGCGAGGATCTTCTCATCAAATTCAGCTTCAAAAACACCAGCGGGTACGCCTTGTTCCAGCCAATCTCTACGTTGATAGAAATTGTTCAGCCCGGCACCGGTGATGATCCGGTAAACCCCCTGACAGCCTCTGCAACAGAAATGCAACTCCCTGCCGTCGATTTCGTCAATAACAAGATCAGCCGGTGGAATCGGCAAATCGCAATGAATGCAAGTGTCAGGTGTAGACATCTGGTGTCCCGTGTGACTTGTCGCTGTTATCGCTAAAGACTAAGTAACAGCTGGCGGTTAAGACGGGCACCGTCGTGTTCGAACTCAAGGCGGGCGTTCATCTCACCAGTCATGCTGGGGGTAAGGTTCAATTGATAAACCCCTGCGGCAATCTCCTGCAGCGGGAACCGTATGCTTGCTGCTTTGTCACGCAAGTAAAGGAAGAGACCCCCCTTGGCCGACCTGACCGGGTGCCCATCTTTGTCGTCCAGGTGAAATTCCAAAGTGCGGCCAACCAACTGGGTTGTAACTTTCCAGCCGAGCACCATTGCGGCTCGTTTCTCTATCATTGTAGAGCTGTATCTCAAACCTTTGCTGTAGTAATCAGCGTCGGTAACCTGCGGCCCCATGTTGGCAGCCCGCATGGCTGACCAGACTGAAAAACAGAGAAAACTGCCAATCAATAGCAAGATGAGGATGGGGTAGAAGTTTTTCTTTGCAGCCATGATTTGTATTCCTGAGCTTACTTGATATGAGCTTCGGCAACTGCCAGTTCGGTGTCATTTTGATCCAGCAAAATGAATTCTATCTCTAATTTGAATTTTGGAACAGCTGTCACCAAAACAAAGTCGACGCGAAGATTCTCCCCAGCATCTAACACGAGTTGGTTGGTCTGTCCTTTCAGTAGCAATGGAGTATCGTTGCCGGCTTGTCTGGCTTCGATGTGATAGTTCCCCTTTGTGTCGCTGCGATTGTTCACCCAGGCATTGAAAAATGTCGCACGATTGCCATCCTTGAGAATGCGGCTTGCCACCGAATGCGAAAGTGCAATTTTCAAAGACGCTGAGGGTCGTTGATAAGCGGCGAACAGCAAAATGACGATCAACACCAGGGTTACCGTGCTCAAGAGTAAAGTCCGTAGGTTGATCAGCGACTTAGCTCCCATTCCCGATGTGCCGAAAGTGTAACTGATCAAGCCTGGCTGATCGCGTTTCGCCATGACCTGGCGACAGGCATCGAGACAGCGACCACAGTTGATGCATGCCACCTGGTAACCACGTCGAATGTCAATTTCCATTGGGCATACACGTACGCAGGAACCGCATTCGATGCAGCGCTCCAGTTCCGCTTTAGGTAAATGCAGGGTCAGGGTTGACTGATCAGCAAGAACTGTCTGGAAGCGGCCATAGGGGCAAAAATCTCTGCACACCAGGCGGCGAACCAAAGCCAGGTCGAGGTAGACGATCAAAGTCACCAGTAGCAAGCTGATCCAGGAAGCGTAATGTAACTGTCCCGCGAGCAGCTTGGAGAAAAAATCCAGAGGCTCAATGAAATACCAAAGTAAATTAGCCGAGACCAAAAACGCCAGGAGCAGGTAGATTAATTGCAAAATGAAGTTCTGTATGAACATCTTGTTGATTGGTTTTTTCTTCCCTCGTAACCCCAGTCTTGCTGTGAACCATTCCGCCAGATCCGTTAAAGTCGTTTGTGGGCAGAGCCAACCACACCAGACGCGACCCAGCAACATTGTGATCAAGAGAAATCCGAACGTCAGGACCAGGCTGAAGAGAAGAACCAGATAAAGTTCTTCAATTCGGAGTGTTTGGCCAAAAAAGTGTAGTGTGAGGTTGGGGATGTCAATTCGTAGCAGGCTGTTACCGTCAAAGTGAAACCAGGGGGTCAGTATCAAAAGGAGGGTTGCGCCCCACTGGCAGCGGCGTCGCCATGGCGAGAGTAGCGTGGGTGAGTTAGTAGAGCAGGGGAGGGGTGTCATCTAGTGGACTGTCCCGGGTTCTCACGGGACTGTCCCCGGAGTCGGTGGATAATTCATGGACGGGGACAGCCCCCTTAACTGCGGGGGCAGTCCCTAAAGCAACAGGCTGCAGAAGGTTTCGCCTCTACCGTTTGTTAACTCAAAGGCTCAGAATAAATTCAGTCAGCGTTTCGATCTCATCGTCCGAGAGCTTTTGCTTGAAGGCTGGCATGTTGCCCGGCCGACCTGAAGTGATGCTCTCTTGTACAGCCATATTCGTTTTACCGTACTTATAGTCGGCTGACAGGTCGGGGCCGAAAGCGCCCTTGCCCTCTGCACCATGGCAACCGGCGCAATTTTTCTTAAACAGTGCTTGACCACTCATGTCCGATTCGGCGGTAACGACAGGCGCAGTTGCGGGCGCAGTTGCCGGCTCTATTGGTGTGGCAGGAGCTGTTGCCGCTGCTAGTTGCTGCGCTGGAGATTCGCCTTTGTGAGCTGCCATCTTCTCCTGAAATTCCACACCAGAGCTCCAGCCGGACAGCAGATAGAATGCCATGAAGGCCACCCCCCAGATGATCAGGCCGTAAAAGAGAACCGTAAAGTAGACCGGTGGGGCTTTCTCGCGGTCTTCGACAATGCCGTCTGCGTGTTCTTCGTGGTGAGGATCAATTGTGCTCATGTGAATATCCTTTAGGCTAAAGTCAGTCCGTTTGAGAGGTACGACAGAAGATCAATCATCATCCAACATGCGGTACTTGGCGACTTCCCCTTCGTCCTTGCGTTTCTTACTGTAAGTGCGAATTACGATCATGACAAAGATCACGAACATGCCGAAGGTTACGCCAAGGTACAGTGCTGAGCTCAAGTCCATGCTTAGTGTCCCTCATCTTGGTTGTAATACTTGATGTAGTTGACCAATTTCCAGACTTTATCCGTTCCAAGGCTTGAGAAACTTGGCATGCCGCCATCGGCAATGCCGGAGTAGATGATTTCAAAGAGGATTTCATCCTCATAGTCTTCACCAATCAACTGTGGACCGATTACACCTTCCATGTGTTCGCCGTGACAAGCGGAGCAGTTGTCTTGGTAAAGATCTTCCCAAGGCTCCATGGTGTCGTGGTCAACAGCGACATATGGATTGACCAGTTCGCCAACGATCTCGGTTTTCGTTGTGTTTCGCCAAGCGATGTCAGAACCCAGCTTCTGCAAGTAGGCAACCATAGCATCCATCTCGTTTTTGCCTTGAAGAGCCTTGATCTCGTCTGCAGTGAAGGGGAAACCGAGAGTCTCCATCTTGCGCTGGATCATTTGTGGATCAAGCAGGTTATCGGAAAACCAGCCATAATCGGGCATATTGGTTTTTGGAACCATGGAGCGTGGTGACTCCATGTGCTTGTAGTGCCACGCATCGGGGTATTTGCCACCGAGACGCGCCAGGTCCGGGCCGGTTCGTTTTGAACCCCACAGGAAGGGGCGATCGTAAACAAATTCGCCCGACTTGGAGTAGTCACCGTAGCGTAGAACTTCTGGCACCAGAGGCCGTACCGTCTGAGTGTGGCAGTTGTTGCACCCGTCACGGATGTAGATGTCGCGACCTTCCTGTTGTAAAGCCGTGTAAGGGGTGACACCTTCAATGCGGTCGGCTTCGGTGTTGACCCATAAAAAGGGCAATACCATGGTGACGATGGTGCCGACCAGGATGGCGCATGTCGCCAGAACGAGCAGAAGGACAGGTTTCTTTTCCCACATAATCAAGCCCTCCCTTCTGTCGTTGCGGTCTGATCAGCGACTGGCTCGCCTTTTTTAACAGTCATGTACAGGTTGTAGATAAAGATGACCAGACCGGCCAAATAGATCAGTCCACCGAAGGCTCGTGCCCACCAATAGGGATACATCTCAACCATAGTTTCCATAAAGGTATAAGTCAGGCTGCCG
>JAGXHM010000088.1 GCA_024636155.1 Deltaproteobacteria bacterium | reverse complement strand
GGTTTTATCTTCGTGGGTTACCAGATGACCGGCTTTTTCATTTCCTAATCGATTACAGAGGTAAATATAATGAACAACAATAATAGACCGTCCAACTCTGATCTCCCTTCGTCAGCCAAGCTGATCAAGTCAACTTTCATCGCTATCGCGCTTGCGGCCCTCATTCTCGTGACCGCTGTCCTTCCTGCCGAATACGGCATCGATCCAACCGGGGTCGGTAATGCTCTTGGCCTGACCAAGATGGGTGAAATCAAGGTTTCTCTTGCTCAGGAAGCCGCTGCTGAAATGGTTACTGCTACTGCCAAGGTCATGAAAACTGAGACCCAAGAGGTTGCCAAACCAGTGGCAAAGGCGAGCGAAAATACCGTTGAGACACAGATTCAAAAATCCGTTAAATCCGATAGCATTACGTTGTCTCTCAAACCGGATCAGGGTAGAGAGGTTAAAGTGAAAATGGTGAAGGGTGGCAAAGTTAGTTATCAATGGAAGACAAATAAGGGTCGCGCCAACTTTGACGTTCATGGCGACTCAAAGAAGCACAGGATTAATTACTTCAACTACAGCAAAGGCTCTACAGTAAGTGATGCTGGCGTACTGGAAGCAGAGTTCGACGGGAACCACGGCTGGTTTTGGAGAAACCGTACCGGCGAGACCATGACTATTACACTGGAAGTGGAAGGCGAATTTACGGAAATGATCCAAGAGGTATAATCTCTAACCTCTGCGGTAGCCGTGGTCAGAACAGCTTGGGTTGCAACATCACGACCGACCATCAAGGGCTTCAAAATGGCCCGTCCTTTAGGATGGGCCATTCTTATATGTCAGGGTATCCAATAATTTCGCATTTCAGCGAATCTGAGGACCTCAAAACAAAGTAATAGTAATTAAGAGAAAAACATAAATAGTCTAGCAACACCTGACAGGTTTTGATTTAACAGGGTTTTTGTGCATGCGGTAGTAGATTGGTACAGTCAATTTGAGGCCGCATGTTCGATGGAAGGGCTATATTATGGCTAGATCGCGTCAACTGGTTAAAAGCAAATTCCTATCGCTTGAAAAAGATTAAAAACATTTTAGGTGATACAAAAAAGCCCAATACATACTACAATTATTATCCAAAACAAAATCCCTCTAAACGTTATTTCTAACCGTTGGGGGGATTCTTCATGTCGTTTCTTCACAAAAATCTGTATATTATATTGCTCAATTTTACCCAAAATAAATTCTAAATGTGTCTCTTCTATGGTAAGGTTGTGTTAAGTGTTTTATCTAAATATATGATTAATGTGTAAAATGGGGATAAATGATAACGATTAAACAAGAAGCTTGTATTGGATGCCTTACCTGTGTCGCCGTCTGTCCATTTACCGTGCTCGCGGTTGTAGATGGGATGCCCAGGCAAAATCCACAAAAAAATTGCCTCAATTGTATGCACTGCGCTGCAGCCTGCCCGCAGAAAGCGATTTTATGCGATGGTGCGGAAGCCATCGTCGATTTGCCGCTACCGAAATCACCAGAAAACTTCACTGATGCGCTTGAATCGCATCTCATGACAAGACGCTCCTATAGACATTTTAAAAAACAACCTATTCCCGAGAAAATTTTGTCGCATGCCTTTGGCTTGTCGGACTGGGCGCCGAGTGCAAAAAATCAACATCCAGCCAAATGGATTGTCATGAAAAATAAGGATCGAATTGATGAAATCATGGCACTTATTCTTGCCTATTGCAAAGAGACGAGTGTGGCGCCTGAGATTGTTTCAGAATACGCAATTGGCAACAACGTAGTCATGGGAACAGCCCCTACCTTGATTTTGGCATATGCGAGCAGCAAATCCATCAATCCTACAGTGGACACAGCACTAGCCCTATTCACCATTGAGCTGATCCTGCAGGCGCAGGGAATCGGCACCTGCTGGGCAGGTTATTTGACCAGAATGTGCAATGTCGTTCCTGCATTAATTGACATGCTCCATTTGCCAGAGGATCATCAGATCTATAGTGCCCTGATGGTCGGATACCCCGAAAACGAAGAATATCTCCACATCCCTGAGCGCTTTAAAAAAGCAGACGTAACGTGGCTGTAGACTGTGACAGGTACAAGCTTTCAGATTGCAATTCCCCTTTGTAAATATAATTTTTCTTTTACCCGAATTGCTCTTTCAAAGCCACGCCGTCTTTCCAGGCGTCCCCAACCTTGTCGCCAAAACTCCAATAGTTATTGTCTGGTATTGTCAGCAACGGCGGATAGAGCTTTTTGATATCGAGCGTGCTGTCCGACAGGTAGCGCTCTTCTCTACAGCTGATGCTGTGGAGCAATTTTTCTTGTCACCACTTCCGAGACGAAATCTGACGTGTTATTGATAAAGACATTTAAGAAGCTCTCCTTTCAGGTGCTTCAAAATTCGATTTGATAATTTCCTGGTCAGATTGTTCCTACGACCTTCGAGCAAGGTCACTGTAGTATGATAATGTTTTCTTTAGTATGATAATTTTTTATATCCCCTATTTACAGAAAGGAGACATTTATGTCTGAGATCATTCACACTTCACGAATCAAAATCAATAGAGACCGGGGGCCAATTAGGATCGCTCAAATAGAAGGCTTTTCGGAACCGGTCTTCTATGGTGTTCATGGAGGGATACAGAAATTCTATAAGGTGGATCCGGTCGAGGAACATGCTGCTACCTTGGATCACATAGTCGGTGCAGTATCTGCTTGAATGATGGGAACCTTCGCCAGCGTGCTGGCGACCAAGAAAATAAGGACCCACACCGATCGCTTCCAGGCTAATGTTGAAGGGGACATCGAAAACGTAGAGGGCGTACTCAAAATTACCGTAATACGTGTTCACTATGTGCTGAAGTTAAATCCCAAAGAAGAAGACGATGCTCGTTGGGCAATGGAGAATTACGTTGAAAAGTGTCCTGCTGCGATGAGCGTTACTGGATGTATCGGGATCGAACATTCCCTTGAACTTGTTGCGGAGTGAAGTAAAGATACTCAACTACTTAGGAATTGCAAAAGCCCTCGATCTTCGGACTGGGGGCTTTTCCTATTTGTCACCATTTCCAGTAAAAAATAGCCCCTCCCTGGCTTCAAGGGTTGGGGCTTTCCTATATGTATTACTGCAACTCTTTCGTTCTTAGATATCCTTAGGATATTTGAGACACCCAAGCACCTCCTGCTTACGGCGACTATTCATCTGCAAAACAAAGCGCATAGTCACTGCAGACTCCGCAGTTTGGTGACTTGCACATCACTCCACCATTGAGATCACAAACCTGCTTGAACAGGTAGCGCTTCCAACGCATGTTCTGATGGTTGGCTTTCGCCAGGGCAGGCAGATGACGACGGATTGCTGCGCTCAGTTCCGGCCTTTCGAAAAGGCCCATAGCAATCCAGAGATGCCCAGGGTGAGAGGCTCTGGTTGCGAGAATATGGGCAAACCAACGAGAGACATCTGTCGCTCGATCAGGAAGATGCGACAGGAGAATGGAGAGAACGTCGTCGTTCTGTTCGGGTGATTCTTCAGTAACTGGAACAGAGTGCATCTGTAAGGATGAAAGTTCGACGCCCGGGAAGAACGTCTGCAGAAGCGATGCAATCTCATATTCTTTCAGGCCGAGAGCAGCCGTCATTTCCAGAGGGCCCTGAGCCGCAACGCTAAATAAGCAGGCGAAGAGATGACGGTCTTTCTCTGCGACATGATCCGGTTTTGGTGTATTGATCAATGTTGCATAGAGTGGATCGTTCGCTGTCACCAGTGAGCTATGCTCAGGCTCATTCTGCACACTCGCCTGCATCAGTTGACGTCCTTTGCGAGCACTCTTGACCGCTGCATGAAGAGCTTCTACTGCCAGGCTTGCACAGTAGTCTCGCTCTGAAGGAAGACCACCCAAAGCGTCGTCAATTTTTCTCTTATCAATAGCCTGAACCTCATCAAGCGTATAACCAACAGAGATGTCCGCTGCCACGGCACAGGTCGCCATGGAAAACCCACAGCCAAAGACCTGGTAGCGGACATCTGTCACCACGTCTCGCTCGACCTTAAGGGTGAAGCGCACGGCCAGACGACTGCCTGACTCCTTTGAATCCAGGCCAACCTCACCTGTCCCATCGGCATTTGCCAGAACTCCTGCTCGGCGGGTGTCGGTCGCCCATTGGCGGATTGTGTCTGTATAGCTTGTCATTTTTGGTCCTGTTAGGGACTGTCGCCGCAGTTAAGGGAACTGTTCCTGCTTGAGATTGTTTAACCCGGGAACAGTCCCGTAAGAAGCCGGAACAGTCCCCTAGTGGTGTCCTCGCATCTCCATCGCCGTATTCGCGCACTCAAACAAAAAATACGCACCACCTTCGTACAACGCATCATTCTTCAACGGATTGCCGACCTGCTCCCAGTTGGGGAAACCTCTCAGGACCAAACCTTTGTGGTGTCGGTGCGCAATGGCTTCACAGTGGAAGTTGCCGATGATGACATCATAGTCGTCGGCCAGATGTTCGGCATCTTCCAGGTCTCCAACTAACACCGTTTCGGCGATGATCTTTTCCAGTTGCGGTGAATCAACAGAGGAAATCGCCACGGTCACTTTTCCTCCTGCGTCGTAGAGAGCTTGACAGATTCCTGTGAGCTGGTCTGGCTCAGCGGCAACCAGAAAACGGCTTTGTCCCAGCGAAAAATGGCTGTCGAGCATGGCATCCTGCAAACGCTGGCGCCAGCGAGCTACAGCCAGTGGCGGGCCACTGAAACCGGTTTCTGTCAGTAGCAGCTCAGCCAGGGAGTCAGTTGCCTCGAACCCTTGCAGATGCGGGAAGTGATGATGGCGCATTTCGGGGCTCTTCTTTAGCAAAGCCTCGGCACAGGCCTGCATCGAATCGCCAACGCTGAGGACCAGACCAGCCTCGCCAAGTTTGCGGATATCTTCCACCGCGATCCCGCCACTCGAAAGAGCCGCCTGTTTTTCGCCCAGGTGGCCGTCAAGGGAGGTCGACAGGTCGGGGAGTGCAAAAACGTTGAAACCGAAGCCTTCGATGAACTCTTTAATCTTTTCGACTTCGATCGGTGTCAGGCTGATGTGTGGCAGCAGCACCAGTTTGTTGTCGTCAGCTCTCCCGGCAGGCTCCACCAACTGTTCGATCATGGCCTTGCAGGTCAGCGCCCAGCCGCTTTCGAAACCGCCTTCGTAATCGGGTGTATTGACATAGACCAGAGGGTAATCGATTTGTGCCGCGACCCCACGGATGTCGTCACCCTTGGTTTCCGGCAAGCCGGTGGTGAGCAAGCCGATCAAGCTCGGCGTCACCTTTTTGGTGATGTTCTTCACCGACTCAACGATGCTGTAATCACCACCATCGAGGACTGCGATGGCGTCGGTGACCGCGCTGGTCTGGATGGCGATTGGCTCACAGAAGTGCCGGGTGAAAAAGACCTTGGTGAAGCTGGTGCAGCCCTGACCGCCGTGCATCAGTGGCATGCAACCATCAACGCCCAGAAACGCCAGAGTGGCGCCCATTGGTTGACTGAGCTTGAAGGGGTTGACTTGTAGCGGCTTCACTCTTTTGTGGATTACTTCTCCCATGGTGCTCTCCGTGCGACATTTTTGAATACCGGGTTCTGCAGAGCGTTCTTAAGATCTTCAGCCAGATTGAGGAGACCCTCATAGCCGCCGTAGCTCTTCTTTTTTTCCTGGTTGACATCGGCGAAGGCAATGCCCTTCTTGATTGCGGTGTAGAGGCTGCGCCCACCCGCCAACAACAGATCGGCGCCGGTCTCGTCAATGATCTTCGCTTGCTCGACGCCCGGGTTCATCATCAGGACTCCGTTCTTGCCGAGCGTCTTTCTGGCTTTCTCGCGGTCATCCTGAGTAGCTTTTTTCACGGCCGTTGCCACCACTTCAATGCCGAGGTCCTGCAGGGCCGCAGCGATTGACCAGGTCTTGTTGCCACCGGTGTTGAGCACGGCCTTTTTGCCTTTGAAGAACGTTTGATACGGTTTCAGCTTTTCGGTCAGTTTGGTTTCTTCCCTGGCGATGAGTTGTTTGGTTCGTTCGATCAGCTCGGCATCTCCAAGTGCCTCGGCGATGGCGAGCAGTCCGTTGCTGGTGTCTCGCTGGCCGTAGAAAGAGAGAGCGATTGAAGGGATGCCGTAGCGCTCCTCCATCTTGCGCGTCAGAGAAACAAGTGACTTGGCGCAGACGAGAACATTGAGCTTCGCGCGGTGAGCGGTACGGATCTGTGCGACCCGGCCATCGCCGCTGAGTGTTGAGAGGACACGGATACCGAGCTCTTCGAGCAGCGGGGTGTACTGCCACATGTCGCCGGTGACGTTGTATTCACCGATCAGGTTGATATCGAAGGGAGTCGTTGTTTCAGGTTCTTTGGTACCGATCAGGTGAGTCAGGACTGCTTCACCCCCCAGGCGGCTACCGAGGTTCTTGCTGCCGACAAAGCCGGGAGCATGAACCGGCACGACTGGAACCCCATGACGCTCGGCTGCCTGCTTAGAGAGCAGGTCAAGATCGTCACCGATCATGGCTGTCACGCAGGTCGCATAAACGAAGACAGCTTCGGGAGAGTAATGCGTCATGATGTAGTCGATCGATGCCGCAACTTTCTCTTCGCCACTAAAGACCACATCGTTGATATTGATATCGGTGGTAAAGCCCATCTGGGTCAGGTCACGTCCTGTATAACTTGTCCCTGTGGCGCGGGTCTCCCACGAGGAGCCAAGGCAAGTCATCGGGCCGTGGACCAGGTGGGCGGCATCAGCATAAGGAAAGAGGGATATCTGGGCGCCTTCGAAGGCGCAACCACCCGTGGTCGCACCGGGGGTCGGAGCATTGCACGCAACTTTACGGGTCTGGTTATGAGCGCAAGAGCTTTCGTCCAGCAGTTCTTTGATCTTTGGTTTACTTGCCATGGTGGGCTGACTCCCTGAAATATTCGTTTTCAGTTAGAAATCAGTCCCGTCACATCTTCGGGGGGGAAACCGGCTTTTCCGGCGGCGCTGGCGGGAAAGGAGGGTGATGTCGTAAACATTAAGCTTGGATACAGCAAGAGTCTTGCCATGATTCAAAAAAGGTGAAAATTGGCGCTTTACCGAGGTTTCTCTACTGTTAAATGCACCCGGGACGAACATAAACCGAGCAGGTTGCCTTTTTATTGTGCACAAGGACTGTCCCCGAACAGGGACTGTCCCATGTTTTTCTGATAGAAAACCTCTAAAACCCAGGGACAGTCCCCTTAACTGCGGGGACAGTCCCTTAGGCACGCCTCTTGCTATACAAAGACGGCAGCAATCCCCGGCAGAGTCGCCGGAATCCGGCAATGAAGCCCTGGACCACCAAAAGGTTCAGGGCTTTTTCTATTTCAATGAGGTGCATTATGTCTAAAACCAACAACTCGCAAGTCATCATCGACGATACCACCCTGCGTGATGGTGAACAGACGGCCGGCGTCATCTTCAGCCTCGACGAGAAGAAACGTATCGCCAGGATGCTCGACGAGGTCGGTGTCGGTGAACTGGAGTGCGGCATCCCGGCGATGGGCAAGGAGGAGCAGGCGTCAGTCAAAGCGCTGGTCGATCTGGATCTGAAGGCCCGACTGATCACCTGGAACCGGGCTGTCATCACAGACATCCAGGCCTCCATCGACAGCGGGGTGCGTGCGGTCGATATCTCACTGTCAGTTTCAGACATCCATATCGAACACAAGCTGCGCAGAAGCCGTGACTGGGTTAAGGAACAGCTCAAGGTTGCGCTCGGCTTTGCCAAAGATCACGATCTGTATGTCTCGATTGGTGGCGAGGATGCCAGTCGCGCCGATCTCGGTTTCCTGGTCGAGTTGATGAACATTGCTCGCAGTCTGGGTGCCGACCGTTTCCGCTTTTGTGACACCCTCGGCATCCTCGATCCCTTCACGATGTATGATAAAGTCAGCTATCTGGCCAGCCAGGTTGAGCTTGATCTCGAGGTTCACACCCACAACGATCTTGGCATGGCGACGGCCAATGCGATCGCCGGTGTCCGTGCCGGAGCGAAATTCGTCAATACGACGGTCAACGGGCTGGGGGAACGGGCCGGTAATGCCGCCCTTGAGGAGGTTGTCATGGCCCTCAAACATGCCTGCGGTATCGATCTGCAGATCAATACAAGTCGTTTCGTCGAACTGTCGGAACTGGTAGGCAAAGCCAGCGGTCGGCCCGTTCCCGAGTGGAAGGCCGTGGTTGGCGAGAAGGTTTTCTCACACGAGTCCGGACTGCATGCTGACGGCGTCCTTAAATTCCCCGGCAACTACGAAGGCTACGACCCGGCCGAAGTCGGCCTGACCCGACACATGGTAGTCGGCAAGCATTCGGGCAGGCATGGACTGTCTGCTCGTCTTGAACAGCTTGGCTTGAAACTTGAGCATCACGAACTCGATACATTCCTTGAGCAGGTGCGCGGAACGGCTCAGAGCAACAAACGTCCTCTGTCAGACGTGGAGCTGGTCCGTCTCTATCGATGGAATCGACAGGTGGCCTGATGATCCGGCAACCCACCTCTTCGGATTGGAAGCTGTTCTCCACTTTGGTTGCGGATGAAGGCTGGCGAGTCCCTCATCTTGAGCATCGGCTATTTCAGGGTTCCTGGTCGCATTCTGTCCGGGTTCTCGAAGTTGACAGTGTCTTCGCCGGCTTGGTGACTGCTGTTGCCCATGAACGCAGCGGCTGGATCGGCAACCTGATCGTGCCAGCACCTCTGCGCGGGAGAGGTTACGGCTCCCGGCTGTTCATGGCGGCGCTATCATCACTGCAAGCGCAACGACTGGCTTCAATCTGGCTGACTGCTTCGGAGCTGGGTCGGCCGATTTATGAAAAGTCAGGCTTTACGCTTGTCGACACGATCGAAAGGTGGGTCTCCTGCAAAAGGTTCAGTGACGAACCCGCCATGGAGACCACATCTACAGCAAGAGAGATGCTGTGTGCATTCGACTTGGCGGCATGGGGAGAGGCGCGTACCTCTCTGCTGGATGCCCTGCTTGAGCAGGGCCGAGCCTATGCCATCGACGATTCCGCAGCGCTCCTCCAGCGGGAGCCAGCCCTGCAGATAATCGGGCCGTGGTATTCACCTTCCTGCTGTCCTCGCGCCAACCGGCGACTGTTGCAACATATCCTCGCCGCAGCTGATCCCGATGTCGAGATCGTCATCGACATCCTCTCCTCATCCCCGCTTCGTCAGTTCCTGACCGCGGCCGGCTTCGCCTGTACCGGCAAAAGCTCCTTGATGGTACTGGGTGATGGCGATACTCCCGACTTGAGCATGATGCTCTCCCTGGCCAGTCTCGGCAGTATTGGTTGACCTCCTGCTTATTCCTTCTCGTTGAGTCGAGCGTGTGGCCTCCAAGGGAATGCGTCGTTGCTTGCTGGCTATTTTTCATTATTACAACATTTTCTTTCTCCTTGCATTTGAAGGGGTTTTTGTCAGAATGAAAGTTGACAACAAGAGACAAACACAAACATCACGAGGAGAGACACCGATATGTATTCCATGGACAATGTTGGGAAGAATACCATCGCGATGGTTCTGGCCGGCGGCAAGGGAGAACGACTCAGCCCTCTTACCCTGCGCCGGGCCAAGCCAAGCGTTGCGTTTGGCGGAAAATACAAGATCATCGACTTCGTTCTCTCCAACCTGTTCAATTCGGGCATCAAAAAAGTCTACATTCTCACTCAGTACCGGGCCTACTCCCTGAACAAGCATCTCCGCGAATCATGGGGCAAATGGACTGGCCTGGGCGAGTTTTACGTCGGCATTTCTCCGGAAACCAGCAGTGAAAGTGAAGAGTGGTTCAGAGGGACGGCTGATGCCATCCTGCAATACCTGCGTTTTGTTGAATCTTCGGATGCGGATTACGTAGCAATCTTCGGTGGTGATCATATTTACAAGATGGACGTGACCCAAATGATCAATTTTCACCGCATGAACCGGGCCGACATTACCATTTCCGCCCTTGAGGTACCGGTGAAAGAGGCCAGCCGCTTCGGTGTGTTTACCGTGGACGAAGAGAACAGGATCATAGCTTTTACCGAAAAACCTGCCAGCCCGGAAAAGATCCCCGGACGCGAAACATGTTTCGCGTCCATGGGCAACTATATCTTTCCGACCCGGAAGCTGATTGAAGTGCTGCAGGAGGGGAAAAAGATTCATGCTGATCTGGACTTTGGCAAGCACGTGATCCCGATGATGCTGGCAAACGACGATCGGGTCTTTGCCTACAATTTCAACGACAATGTGATCCCCGGCATGAAGACTGAAGAACGCGGCTACTGGAGGGACGTTGGAACCCTTGATTCTTACTACGAAGCCAACATGGACCTCGTCAATGTGTCACCACAACTGAATCTCTATAACTACAAGTGGCCAATCCTTACCAACCAGGGGAACCTGCCGCCAGCCAAAACCGTTTTTGACGAAGATGACCGTCGTGGCCAGAACATCGACTCATATGTCTGCGCTGGATGCATCACCAGCGGCAGCACAGTTCGGGGCTCAATCCTTGGGCCACGCTGCAAAATCAACAGCTACAGCCTGGTTGAAGACTCCATTCTTTTCGAGAACGTCACCGTCGGTCGGAATGTAAAAATTCGCAAGGCAATCATCGACAAGAATTCGGTGATTCGGGACGGCTCAATAATCGGCCATGACCCGGAGGAAGACAGGCGTAATGGGTACACGGTGACAGAGTCCGGAATTGTCGTGGTGCCGCACAAGGAGAAATAGCCCTGGCTACTGATCACAACATTCCAGGTAGCCGTTCAGCATGCACCTTGCTCGCCGAATGGCGGTTGCTATAACTTTAGCTATAGCTAGTTGCATAGTTGGTTATATTGAAAAGTAGTGCCTTTTGCCCCAAACTTGAATAGCAACACGTTATGGACTATAAATACCAGTTGAGTCACTAGCAGCCTGTCTGACTATCAATGAACTGGCTGCAAATTCGACCGTTTGGCCCATATTCCAGCTCCTTTTCGACCAATAGCTACGGCTATTAGTCTCAAACGAGCTAAAATCTGATCTCAAACAGCCAAATTTTCGCTTCAGCCCTGATAGTCTGACAGACTGCCAGTAGCATTTTGGGGGTAGCATGGAGAAACAAGAAGTCAAAATCACAATCGACCCGAATGGCAACATTCACAGGGAAGTCATTGATCAGGCCCAACCCGAAGTCAGAAGACCCAGACTTCTGAAGAGGTTAGTTTCTACACTGACACTATGAACGCTGACCAAGGGAACCGTTAATGGCAAGTGAGTTCAATTGAACATTATCTTTTCTAACTCCTCATCTTTCACACAATCATGACCACCTGATTTAATGCCCGGGCGGCCATTTCTCTGCCTTTAGTTATACCTCATTGCATATTTGGTTCTATTGAGACAAAGTACTTTTTGTTCCATAATGTAACGACAACTTACTTTACTGGAGTAGAGTGAGTGCTTTCTGCTTGGTCAAAGATATGGGAGTATAGTGATGCTTATACGCGTAATGCACAATGAAGGTTATTATGACTATGTAAAACCCCAGATTTTGGATCGTTTGATTGCGACTAAAAAGATCATTAGCTTCTACAGGCAAAGCGGAGTTGTCGTTCTGGGGGCTGACACTTTACGTTCTTCACAGCGAGAGCATTATGCCGGAGATGAGCGTAGACTTGCGTCTTGAACAGCGACCGTCTGAAAAGATTTTATATTGACTAAGGCCCTTCTGCTCCAGATGGGCCTTTCTTCTTTAGCAAAAAAAACCTGACAAAACCAAGACCTTTCATTATATTGAACGTCAATTCGTGAGGACACGGCGGGCTCAGGTTAAAAAACAGTCCAGGTTTCTCTGGTTCCATTCTCTCTGGAAAAAATCTTGCATGAACTAAGTCTGACCATGAACATGATCGAAATTGCCGAGGAACATGCTCGTCGCGAAGGTGCCACCGTCATCACCAGCGTCACGATGGAAATCGGGGCACTCTCCGGTGTCATGCCGGAGGCGATGGAATTTGCCTTTGAAGCCTGCTCCCAAGGGACCCTTGCCGATGGTGCAACGCTGGAAATTCGTCGCATCCCAGCTCTCGGTCGCTGCCGGGAATGCGGCAAGGAATCTGAAATGGAAAGCCTGCTCGATGGCTGTACGGCTTGTGACAGCTTCGCTCTCGACATCCTGAAGGGAGAGGAAATGGCACTTATTGAATTGGAGATAGACTAGAATGTGTACCGATTGCGGCTGCGCTCCACCACAAACGGGGCATGATCATAAGCACGACCACGCCTCCCGCAAAATTCGTGTTGAAGAGAACCTGCTCGCCAAGAACCAACGACTGGCAACTGCAAATCGTGCCAGCTTTGCAGCGCATCAACTCTTAGTCCTCAACCTGGTCAGTTCACCAGGCTCAGGCAAAACTTCGATCTTGGAACGGACGCTTACAGATCTCAAGGACAGCCTGCACTTCTCAGTGTTAGAGGGTGATCAGCAGACAACCAATGATGCCGACCGAATCGCTGCGACGGGTGCGCCAGTGAAGCAGATCAACACCGGCGCAGGTTGTCACCTCGACGCTCATATGATTGGTCACGGCGTCGAAGATTTTGATCTGAAGACAACGGATATCCTGATGATTGAGAATGTCGGCAACCTGGTTTGCCCGGCTTCTTTTGATCTCGGCGAAGATCACAAAGTTGCCGTGCTTTCAGTCACCGAAGGTGAGGACAAACCGCTCAAATATCCTCAGATGTTCCAGGCCGCCGACCTGATTTTGATCAACAAGATTGATCTGCTCCCCTACCTGCGCTTCGATCTGGAACAATGCAAAGCTTTTGCCCGCCAGGTTAGCCCGCAGATAAAAATTATTGAACTCTCCTGTCACAGCGGCGAGGGGATGAACGCATGGTATGACTGGTTAAACCAGGGAGTAGAGCAGAAGCGCGGGACGCGGCACGCGCAACGCGGATAAGACTTTTCTCGCAACGCGCAATGCGTTACCGGAGCGAATGACGAAGGAGCAAGCAAATGTGTCTGGCGGTACCGATGCAGGTCAAAACCATTGAAAACGAGGTGGCAATCTGTGAAATCGACGGCGTGAAACGTGAAGCCAGCCTGATGATGATTGATGATGTCATGGTTGGCGACTACGTGTTGATTCATGCCGGTTTTGCCATCGAAAAGATTGACGAGGAGGAGGCACAGCTAACTTTGCAGGCGTTACGCGAAGCCCTCGACATGGGATTGATGGCAGAATGAAACACCAGAGCGAATACCGTGATCCTGAGCTAGCCGAATTACAGTTACAAGCGATTCGCCAGACGACCGCGGGTTTTGGTCGCACCGTCACCTTTATGGAGGTGTGCGGTACCCATACCATGGCGATCTATCAACATGGCATCCGCTCCCTGCTACCGCAACAGGTACGATTGATCTCAGGTCCCGGTTGTCCGGTCTGCGTCACACCAGTCGGCTTTGTTGATCAGGCCATAGCCTTGGCGCGACGTTCGAACACCGTCATCGCCACCTTCGGCGACATGGTGCGCGTCCCAGGCTCCTCATCCAACCTGCTTCACGAGCAAGCCAAAGGTGCGACGATTAAAATAGTCTATTCGCCTCTTGATGCCGTAGCCCTGGCAGAAAAGAATCCGGACATTGATGTGGTTTTTCTCGGCGTCGGCTTCGAGACCACCACACCGACAGTCGCCGGTGCCATATTGACTGCCGCGCAGAAGAATCTTGTCAACTTTTACGTCCTTTGCTCGCACAAAACCATGCCCGGCCCCATGGCTGCCCTCGCTGGCGACCCGGAACTACAGGTCGACGGCTATCTTTGCCCGGCGCACGTGTCTGCCATCATTGGCGCCAACGCGTATCAACCTCTGGTTGACAATTACCGGGTTCCCTGTGTGGTCACCGGCTTTGAACCGCTTGACGTACTACAAGGGGTACTCATGCTTGCACGACAGGTCGTTGCTGGCGAAGCCCGGGTTGAAACCCAATATCGCCGCGTCGTCAAACCGGAAGGCAACCCCAAAGCGCTCGCAATCCTCCGGCAAGTCTTTGAACCTTGCGATGCCCGCTGGCGTGGTATAGGCGACATACCTGAGAGTGGCTTACAATTACGTTCCGACTATCATCGTTTTGACGCGGCACGCCAGTTACCGGTTGAGGTCGAAGCTGCGATTGAGCATCAAGGCTGCCTCTGCGGTGAAATCCTCAAGGGCAAAGTCCGCCCCAACGACTGCCCGCTCTTCCGCACAACCTGCACTCCAGAGGACCCGGTCGGCGCCTGTATGGTGTCGAGTGAAGGGACCTGTGCGGCAGAATATAAGTATGGCAACTAAACCAGCTTTAAGCTGTAGAGCTGTAAGAGATAAGCAACTAAGAATTTGGAGCTGAACTTGAAATCTGATGTAATCCTGCTCGGCCATGGTAGCGGTGGCAAGCTCAGTCATCAACTACTTGATGACCTGATCGTACCGATTCTTTCCGGAATCGGTCAGCGCGACCAGAATGACGCTGCAGTGCTGGATTCACCGCGTGGGCGCCTGGCCTTTACGACTGATTCCTATGTGGTTGACCCGATATTCTTTCCTGGCGGCAACATCGGGGAGCTGGCGATACACGGTACAGTCAACGATCTGGCGATGGCCGGTGCCACGCCAATCGCAATCAGTGTTGGCTTGATTATCGAGGAAGGGCTGCCTGTCAGCGAGCTCAGACAAGTGCTTGAGAGCATGCGTGATGCTGCCAAACAGGCTGATGTTAAAATTGTCACCGGCGACACCAAGGTCGTACCACGCGGCAAAGCTGACAAACTGTTCATTAACACCTCCGGCATTGGTGCGATAGAACACGAGCTACAGATCTCCGGGAGCAGCGCTCAAGTAGGCGACAAAATCCTGGTTAACGGCACTATCGGTGATCATGGCATGGCGGTTCTGGCCTGCCGCGAAGGCTTGGAACTGGAGAGCAACATCACCACAGACAGCGCGCCACTCAATAGTATGGTCAAGGAGTTGGTCGACAAGCTGGGCAGCCAACTGCACACTCTCCGTGACCCAACCCGTGGCGGTGTTGCCACCACGCTCAAAGAGATTGCCCTGCAATCGCAGGTGGAGATCACGCTGCAGGAGACCGCACTACCCATTGCTCCAGCAGTCGCTGGAGCTTGTTCCATTCTTGGCCTTGATCCGCTTTTTGTTGCCAATGAAGGCAAGTTGCTGGCTTTTGTTGCCCCTGAAGCGGCTGAGCAAGCTCTTGCTATCCTGCAAAAACATAAATATGGACAGCAAGCAGCAATCATCGGCGAAGTCACTGCAAGGACAACCGGCAAGGTTCGACTGCAAACGACAATCGGTGGACTGCGTGCGATTGAAATGCTTGCGGGAGAACAACTGCCGCGCATCTGTTGACGCCTCTTGATTTGAACTTATCGCGGTCGCAATAGCCTTTACTGTTTGCCACCTGACACTGTCGCGATGTTCAGCAAGCAGCTTTTCTACCTTTTTGATACTCTTAAAGAAACGCTGGATTTTTTAACGGACTAATCGCTTTCGATATAAAAAAAGGCCCGAAGCAATAATGCTTCGGGCCTTTTACCTTTAATTCATTCGTTCTTATTGAAACTTCAACCGCAGAGGCTCAGAAATACGCCCCATACCATAAAGGTTAGGAGTAGAAGTCTCAAGACGCTCACCGTATAAACTGAAGATTGAGACACCAAACAGGTATGGTTTGCCTGCTGCAGGATCAAACTGTACATCGTCATCATGACCGGTGTTCAGAGCGCGAGCAAACTCGACAGTCTGAAAGCCACCATTCCATACACCCTTGGCATGCACATCGGCGCGACTACCTTCAGGAACACCCGTAGGAAAGGCATCGACCAAATCGCCTTCATACGCGGTTGGCTGGTATTCTTTATAGGGAGCTTTACCAGCGTCACTAATGCGGCTCAGGTAACGTTTCTTACCTGTGGTACTGACCGTTTCCTTACTCTTCTTCGAAGCAGAACCCTCGAGGAGCTGGGTCTTGTCATCGGCGAAGCCTGCTGGGTTGGTGCGATTTGCCTTCCAGTACCAGACATCAGCACGATAATTATCGTCAGAGAAATTGGACAGGTCAACGTCTTTATCCATCATGTTCCACTTGAAGACAAAGGTATCTTCCCGGTGGGGTCCTGTCTTGTATTCTTTGCTATCCGCATCCCAGAGCCATGGCTTATGCAGAAAGTTCTGCGCAGCATCGGGGAATTGCACCAGGAAGAAAACTTGGTCAGCCGTGTAAACAGAGCGCAAAAGGACTTTTTTACCTGAGGCTGAATCTGCAATCGCAACAGGTTTTACGCTCTCCCAGGCAGCATCTCCAGGAGAACCATCAATAACAGGAGCCGCGTCTACTCTAGCCGATGGGATGTCAATTGCGGCAGAAGCCACACTCAGCATTGGAAAAAGACAAACAACGAGGGAACAGACCAGCCTTTTCCTGAGCTTGATCATTTCATAATCTCCTTAGTACAAGTGGATATTGGTTAGCAAAAAGTTCTAGACATATTCATTGAAGCCTTGGGAGTCATAACGAAAGTTATTTGTCATGCAATTTATCCTCCACAAACATCATCACTAAGCAGGTATATACCAAGTCTATTTTGTGCAAAAAAACAGTGAACACCCTAAAGACGCTGTCTCAAAAACCAACAAAGGGTATTTTTTTACATTTTATTTAAAAGATTATCCCAGCCTCGCACCCGCTATCCTCCTGGCCTTTCGCCTATTTTTTCTTTTAAAAACAGCATTTTACAAAAAATACCCTCTTGACGAGGCAGATAAGTGGCCTTACCATCACTGCAACATAGACCACTCTTCGTGTGTAAACGGAGTCCGGGTAACTTTAGAGAAAAGAGGCAAAAAATGTCCATTTTACCAATGCTTATTACCAAAGCCACAAAGCATTTACTCCATGCTGTCCGTGAAATCGCCTATGATGACATGTGCCGTCAGGCATCTGGCTGGATTCCAGAAGAAGCCCGAATCGAAAGAACGGTGATCAACGACCAGCCTATCAAGCTTGATTTTAATATCCCCAGGAAAAATCGTCTCAACTGGATTAGCCGCACCATGCACCATCTACCGCACTGACCCCTCAGTAAATATCGTTGTTATCAAAGGCGGAGCCTCTCAGGTTCCGCCTTTGTGCGTCCGGGTGTATCAATAGATAGACAGCACCGAGCAGGCAGAGCCCGACCCAGAGGTCGTCCATTGCCAAAGGTTGCTGCGAGTGCAGAAGCTTGCATTGCTCTCGCATGAACAGCCCTTTTTGCCCTTGCAAGCCACGGCAATTATTAGATTTTTTCTGCTATATATTTTTCTGTTGACATGTAGAAATCGCAGGCGTATATCACGATAAACTGATAGGCGTTCAGGGGCCGGAACCTAAAGACATGCCCGCTGAAAAAGTTAACCCCTTTATCCAGCCGTAAGCCGCAAGGCTAACCGGCCCTGAAGACGCCATCGCCCCTTCCCTTTGGAAGGTAACTATTACGTAGCTGGTTTTTATTTTGGGGTTAACACATGCATATCGCGCTTTCCTTCAATCTGAAGGGTGATGCGACCGGTCCTTTAGAGGAACCGGCCGAACCTCCTTCGGCACCTTCAGGCTTACCGGTCGACGATCTTTTCGCCGAGTGGGACGACATTCACACCATCAGGGCGGTTGAAGCGGCCCTGGCGTCTCGTCATCAAGTCACTCTGGTCGAAGCCAATCTCGACGCTTTTGAAAAGTACCGAAAGCTGCGTCCCGACTTGGTTTTCAATATTGCCGAAGGTCTGCATGGCGCCAGCCGTGAAGCACAGATCCCGGCGATGCTGGACATGCTTGGTATCCCTTACACCGGTAGCGACCCGCTGACCCTCAGCCTCTGCCTCGACAAACGTCGCACCAAGGAAATCCTCACTCATCACGGCATCGCCACCCCGAGCTTCACGGTCGTCAACTCACTTGCGGAAATCCCTGCACGGCTGCGTTACCCGTTGATGGTCAAACCGACCCTCGAAGGTTCAAGCAAGGGGGTCACCGATAAGGCCCTGGTGCAGAACCGACGCGAGTTGGTCTGCCAGTTGGAGTGGGTGCTCAACACATACCGTCAGCCTGCTCTGATTGAAGAATTCCTCCCGGGCCGAGAGTTTACCGTTGCCATGCTCGGCAACGGCAACGACCTGGCCGTACTGCCGATCGTCGAAATCAACTTCGACACCCTGCCGACAGGCGTGCAGCCGATCTATTCCTACGAAGCCAAGTGGCTCTGGGACCAGGAAGAGGATCCCCTCCAGATCTTCACCTGCCCGGCCAAGCTCGAGCCACTACTGCGTATGCAGATTGAGGAGTTGTGCAAGGCCACTTTCCGTGCCCTCGACTGCCGTGATTGGTGCCGCATTGACGTCCGGCTCGATGCCAAGGGACGACCTCAGGTGATTGAACTCAACCCGCTCCCCGGCATCCTCCCCCGTCCGGAGCAGAACAGCTGTTTTCCCAAAGCGGCCAGGGCTTTCGGCCTCTCCTATGACGAGATGATTCTGACCGTTGTTGATGCCGCCTGCGCAAGGCTTGCATTGTCTGAGGGAGTGAGCCATGAACGTTGCGGTATGCTTTAACCTCGTTCCTCCCTCAGCCACGCGTGGTGAAGCGATTGACCGCATTGCCGAAGAAGGTGCCGAGCAGGAAGCTAGCGCTGTTGCCGCGGCTTTGACTGAGCTCGGCCACAAGCCCGAGCTGGTCCCGCTGGGCGCAGATATCACCACTTTTGCCGCTGAGCTGCGTCGCCTGCAACCCGACCTGGCTTTCAACCTCTGTGAAGCTTTTTGGGGAGAAAGCCGCAAAGAAATGCACGTCGCCGCACTCTTCGACCTGCTCGGAATCACCTACACCGGTGCTCCGCCCCTGTCGCTCGGCCTGACCCAGGACAAGGCCCGCACCAAAGATCTCCTCTCGAAGCATCAATTGCCGACCCCGAAGTACTGCCTGGTCAAGCTTGGCGAACATTACGTACGTGTCAAGGACATGGTCTATCCGCTGATCGTCAAACCACGCTGGGAAGATGCGTCGCAGGGGATCAGCAACGATAGCGTGGTCGAGAACGAAAAAGCGTTGCTGGCCCGTATTAACTATGTTCACCGCACCTATCATCAGGGGGCTCTGGTCGAGGAATTCATCCTCGGCAGGGAAATCAACGCCGCCATCATCGGCAATGGTCCTCATGAAGTGTTGCCACTTTCCGAGATAACGTTTCATCCTGACCTGGCCCGACCGATCGTGAGTTACGAAGGCAAGTGGCTTGAGCAGTCACAGCAATACAAAATGACCGAGCCTGTTTGCCCGGCCCCGCTCAAAATGCGCTACGAAATGCTGGTGCGCGATGTGGCTTTAAGAGCCTACAAACTCCTTGAATGCCGCGATTACGCCCGGGTCGATTTCCGCCTGCGCGACGGCATTCCCTATATTCTGGAAGTCAACGCCAATCCAGACATCAGCCCCGATGCTGGCCTGGCCCGCAGCGCCCGGGCGGCCAAGTTAAGCTACCCGCAGCTGATTGCCCGCATCCTGGCCATCGCCAACAAACGCAAAAACTGAGGTTATTGATCATGCGCAAACTGAGACACGATGACATCCCCATGCTTGAAGAGGTTCTCCGCGCAACCGGTGCCTTCACCGATGAAGAGGTGAGCATTGCCCTTGAACTGCTCGAGACAGTCATCAACGACCCAAGTCAGCAGGATTATGAAGTCGCTGTCGCCGATATCGGTGACCACGTAGCCGGCTACGCACTCTTCGGTCCGGTGCCGTTGACTGAAGGCAATTTCGACCTGTACTGGATTGCCGTTGATCCCAATAGTCAAGGCAGCGGCATCGGCCGGCGATTGATGAGGCATGTCGAGGAACAGGTCCGCCAGCGCGGCGGCCGGTTACTCTGTCTGGAAACGTCTTCGCAGGGAGGTTACTTGCGCACCCGAAAATTTTACGAGCAGGCGGGCTATGTTGAAGAGTCGTGTATTCGCGATTTTTACAAGCTTGGTGACGACCGCCTGACCTATGTCAAACGCTTCTGATCGCGAACCCAAGGAGAACACCAGCGATGGAAACATGGCAGAGACTTCTGCAAGCCAGCATCACCAAACCTGGCGATTTGACCCGTAAGTACGGCATCGATCCGCGCCCTCTCGAAGAGGTCGCCAGACAGTACCCGATGCGCGTCAACCCCTACTACCTCAGCCTGATCAAGGAAGTCGACGGTCCGATCTGGCGCCAGGCAGTTCCTTCCGAAAAGGAGTTGCAGGACACGGTCTGCCCCTCCGATCCGCTTGAAGAAGAGAACCAGAGCCCGGTGCCCAACCTGGTCCACCGTTACCCTGACCGGGCACTCTTTTTAGTCTGTTCCGAGTGTGCCATGTACTGCCGCTTCTGCACCCGCAAGCGCAAGGTCGGCGGCGAAAACATGCTGGTCAGCCGCGACACCTTAGAGAGGGGCCTCGACTACCTGAGGACGCACACTGAAATCCGCGACGTCATCGTCTCGGGCGGCGATCCGCTGCTCCTTTCCGACGAGAAACTCGACTGGATTCTCAAAGAACTGCGCGCGATTCCGCACATCGAGATCATTCGCGTTGGCAGCCGCATCCCGGTGGTCCTGCCGCAGCGCATCACCATGGGGTTGATCCGCGTACTGCGCAAGTACCAGCCGATCTATCTCAACACGCACTTCAATCATCCGGACGAGATCACCGAGACCTCGGCCAAGGCC
>JAGXHM010000087.1 GCA_024636155.1 Deltaproteobacteria bacterium | reverse complement strand
GCTGTTGATACCCTCGCTGAGCTTGGTCTGATTATCCCCTGGCCGATCGTTATGCAAGATCAGGCCGGTAAAAAGCAGCCGATTGCCGGGATCTTTAAGGTGAATGCCGAGGCGCTGCAACAGATCGCAGCAGAACCGTTGTACCGGTTGCTGCAATGTGGCGCTCTGCCGCTCGCCTATGCACAACTTTTGAGTGAACAGCGCGTCCAGAATTTTGGCGAGCTGCTGCGCATCCAGGAAAATCTCATAAAAAAGCAGGTCGAAACGGTAGTACTCGGGGATATTGAAGCCTTATTCCGCGGCAAATCGGAGATACTCGATTTCACTAATTTTTAAGCTCGAAACGAAAGGGGTCACGAAAGGGGTCACGAAAGGGGTCAGGCTTGAAAGACTGTAAGTTTGAGGTAATCTCTCTCCATGGCACGACGAAAGGGGTCCGAAAGGGGTCAGGCTTGAAAGACTGTAAGATTGGGGTAATCTCTGTCCACAGAAAGGGGTCAGGCTTGAAAGACTGCAGAAAGGGGTCAGGCTTGAAAGACTGTAAGATTGGGGTAATCTCTGTCCATGGCACGTAAACCTCGAATCAATTTCCCCGGCGCAGTCTACCATGTCATCCTACGAGGTAATGCCGGTCAGAATATTTTCTTCGACGATAAGGATCGTTGCAGATTTTATTTGCTTATGCAGGAAGGGCTCGAACGATATGGACACCGAGTTCTGGCTTTTTGTTTGCTAACCAATCATGCCCACCTTGCGATTCAGATCGGAAATGTTCCTCTCTCTCGTATCATTCAGAACCTGTCTTTTCGTTACACGCGTTGGGTGAACCGGCGACAGAAGCGGATTGGGCATCTCTTTCAGGGGCGCTACAAGGCGATTCTTGTTGACGCTGATGCGTATCTACTTGAGCTTATAGCATATATCCATTTGAATCCCGTGCGTGCAAACATGGTCGAGATTCCAGAAGCCTATTCCTGGAGTAGCCATCGGGCGTACATAGGCAGTGAGCAGATTCCCTGGTTGCAGCCGGAATATGTAATTGCTTACTTTTCACGGGATTCTGCACAAGCCAGACGACTTTTTGCTGAATTTGTTGTCGAACGGAATGCAGATGGTCATCAGGAGGGCTTCTATGGCAAGGGGAGTTCTGATAGTAGGCTCATGGGGGAAGATTTGTTCATAGAAAATGTACTCATGCAAACGACTAACTCCCCTGTCTCTAAACCCGGAATCGGCGAGGTACTCGAAGCAATCAAGAAAATTTATGATTTAAATGATGAAGCGTTGATTTCGCCAAGCCAAGAGCGTCGACTCTCCGAAGCTCGGTGTCTGGCATCATGGGCCGTTCGGGAGTTCACGGATGCTCCTTTGACAGAGCTGGCAGTTAGACTTGGGAGAGAGCCATCGTCGTTAAGTGCCGCAATCCGGAGGTTTGAGTTGCGAAGAAAGAGTGAATCGGAATTTGAAGAAAAAATTGCCAGTTTAAAACAAGAGATGGGACTTACAGTCTTTCAGGCCTGACCCCATTCATGACCTCATTCACAGTCTCGGTTGAAATAATAGTTGTTTCACAGACACACTGTGACAATTTCGCGTCTAATTTTTTGTTTTTATTGCATAGTGAAAGGGCTATATAGGAACATCCTTATTCAGTTTCAAAATAGTATCTCTATAAATGGAAAATCTGGTTGAAATGTATAATTTATCTATAGCTTTAAGTCGCTAGAATAGCTTGATTTCTGGGCTTATCTGCTGCCTGAATGCAGACTGGAGAAATATAAATTCTTATGGCGGAGTTGTTTGGCATGCCTGTTGCATTTAGCCAGTGTAATGATGCAAAATCTGACCCTGTTTTCTGAATATATCCACCCTTTTTAATCGCGGCTTGTGTTCGCCGTTGGTTTAGTGCAAGGTCAAAAAAAACATGAAACTTTCTCCCTCTCAAATGAGGATCTTTTAACTTTACCGAACATAGCTTTAGCACCAGATTTTACTTGTGCTTTATTGTGACTCAAATTCAAGGAGTGAAACGAATGAACTGTATGACATCTTTTTACCGCAAAACATTCTTCATGCTAATTTTAACCCTGCTGTTTGCCACGAACGCATATTCCAATGATTTTGTCAGCGTTGTGTGCATAGACATCGAATCTTCTCCGAACTCCTCTCGAGCTCTGGAGTTAGCCGTTAGTTCGGTCAATGAAAAATACTTTTCACTCACCGGAACCCACATGAATGAGGCTGGGGTAGCTGTTGGCTCGTCAGTGGGCAGCGCTTTGATGAAGAACAACAACGAGCTGATTGTGACAGTCAACGCATCCTCAGCCGATGACTCTACGATGGAATCAACACTCTATCAATTTAACTTCGACCTGGAGACTCTCAACGGGACTTATAAGGCCATAACTCAGCAGAGCATCAATGGAACATTCGTTCCTTTGGATTACAAATCGGGAAAGGCCGCGGTGGTCTCATCGTGTGATGCCCCAACGACCAATTTTTCCAACGTGGTTGATGAGCCTGTAGATGAGCCTGTTGTTGATGAGCCTGCTGAGCCTGGCGATCCTGGTAGTATCTTTGACAGGTATCCTGAAGATAATGTCGACCCAGATGCCGACGCCGGTCTGAATTATGCATCTTTTACGGATAATGGCGATGGCACGCTCTCCCAGAATGGTACAAACCTGGTCTGGCAACAGGGGCACGACGACAATGACCCCAAGATAAACTGGTTCAGCGCCACGAGGTATTGTGAAAATCTCACTCTCGGAGACTCCACGAACTGGCGGTTGCCAACGCGAACTGAATTGGAAGGTATCGTCGATGACAGATATGTTCCGACTATCGACCGGAAATTTACTGCTGATGCGAATTTTTATTGGTCAAGCACGGATTACCCGGGAACAGCAGAACCCAACTTTGTTTATGACGTGAATTTTGGCACTGGTGAGTACGCAGTAAGAGGCAAAGGAAGCAGTGCTGATCTGACACGTTGTGTGCGTTAACCCGGACGCTTCTATCGTGGCCTGTCAAGCACACGGGCTAGTTCGATAGCAAGACAGTAGCGTGCGATTGCAGGATTTATTCTTCAGGCTCTCATATAGACAAGTGCTCGTCTTGATCGAATCTGCAAATGTTTTATTGCATGACAAATAATTTCAAAAGGGCAGCCAAGCAGGCTGCCCTTTTCTTAGATTTGCCCTGGAGAAAGGGGTCAGGCTTGAAAGACTGTAAGATTGGGGTAATCTCTGTCCATGGCACGTAAACCTCGAATCCATTTCCCCGGCGCAGTCTACCATGTCATCCCTCGAGGTAATGCCGGTCAGAATGTTTTCTTCGACGATAAGGATCGTTGCCGATTTTATTTGCTTATGCAGGAAGGGCTCGAACGATATGGCCACCGGGTTCTGGCTTTTTGTTTGCTAATCAATCATGCCCACCCTGCGATTCAGATTGGAAATGTTCCTCTCTCTCGTATCATGCAGAACCTGTCTTTTTGTTCCCCTGCCTCTAAAGCCGGAATTCGAACAAAAAATTTTCAGTTTAAGAATTTGGATGAACTGCTGAGAAGACAGGGTGGCTTCTCTCCGGCCAATGAAGCTGTCTCACTGGAAGAGATTGAATCCCTCTTTGGCGACCAGCAGGACATCCTCAAGTTCGATAATTTATAACGTTATAGAGTTATTCAAGCAGGCAAATCAAAACACTAAACAAGGAGTTCACAAAATGACAAAAGTAACAGAAAATCCCTTTGCAAAAGCAATGGAAAAAACCAGGGTAGAAAAAGATGAAAAAAACGTCAAAATCGATGGTGTCTCATACAAGCTGTCTGACCTGAATGAAAATGTCCACAAACAGATGAACAATTTGCGTGTCGCCGATCAGGAGATCACCCGCCTGAACCACCAGCTGGCGATTGCCCAGACAGCACGTAACAGCTATGCCCAGGCCCTGGGTGAAGAACTTCCCAAAACCGACCAGGCACAATCGTCTAAAGTGGTGCAATAGGACGTTTGGATATGCTCAACCTGGATAATTTCTGAGCTCAAAATCAGTCTCATTAATTTTTCCTGCCAATGTTGCTATGTGGTAGTCAGGGCAGGGGGGATTAGTGCATAATGCTGTCCGTAATTGAGTTAATTATTAACCTCAAACCAGATTAAGGAGTCATTAGACAATGCTGAAAGCAAAAGAGAAAACCATCACCATTAACGATGTTGTTTACAATGTGTCGGATCTCAGTGAAAATGCCAAGAATCAAGTTACGAACCTGCATATCACTGATCAGGAGATCGGCCGCTTGAATCAACAACTTGCAATAGCTCAGACCGCTCGTGCTGCCTACGCCAAGGCTCTGGCAACTGAATTGCCGAAATCAGAGAACACCACAGCAGTACAATAAGTGTGATTGCTGGCCGCGCGGGGAGTGATACGTGATTGGCCATTTATCGATTGAGTTTACTCGCTGATCCCCGCAGCTTGTTGCGGGGAAGTTTAATATAACAATAATCGAGCCCAAAACTATCTTCCTCTCATCTCTCAGAAGAAAAATCTTGCAACGAATGTACTAAGCTCACGAAGGGTAATACTCTGGCATTAATAGTCCTTCTTGATAGTCTTTGTGTTTTCGTCGTGAGGTCATTGTTTGTTTGGCAAATAATTCCAGTAGGGTAATGATGACTCATTTCCGAGCCGGTTTAATTGTACCTACCTTGAATGCCGGAGCCTCCTGGGAAACTTTTCTGGATGCTCTTCAACGTCAGTCTCTGCAGCCGTATCGCAAATTGATTGTTGATTCCGGCTCTGATGACCAAACTGTTGAGCTTGCCCGTCAGGCCGGATTCGAGATTTTGTCTGTTGATCGCCAGGATTTCAACCATGGTGGCACCCGACAACAGGCGGTTGAAGCCCTACCAGATTGCGACCTTGTTCTGCTCTTGACTCAAGATGTCGTACTTGCCGAACAAACTTCCATAGAACGCTTGTTACAGGTTTTTGAACAGGAAGACGTTGGGGCTGCATATGGCCGTCAGTTGCCTGATGTCAGGGCCACTCTGAGCGAGCAGCATGCGCGTACCTTCAACTATCCGCCGCAAAGTCAACTTAAGTCATTGCAGGATCGTGAACGATTAGGCATCAAAACGGTTTTTATCTCCAATTCTTTTGCTGCATACCGTCGCATCGCCTTGCTGGCAGTCGGAGGTTTTCCTGCGCAACTGATTTTTGGTGAAGATTCCTATGTCGCTGGTAAAATGTTGCTGGCGCAATGGAAGGTCGCCTACTGCAGTGATGCACCGGTCTTCCACTCCCACAATCAATCCTTGCCCAAGCTACTCTCCAGAAGCTTTGATATCGGTGTTTTTCACAGCAACCAAGGCTGGCTATTGCAGGAGTTCCGGTCTCCGGAAGGTGAAGGGTTCCGCTTTGTCATTTCTGAATTAAAATTGTTCTGGTCGGAAAAACCCTCGCTGATTCTTCTCCCTTTGTTCAGGAATATGCTTAGATTCCTGGCTTATCGTACAGGTCGCTTGCATCATTTCTTTCCAATGTGGTTTAATCGGTTTTTTTCAATGAATCGCACCTATTGGAGAGACGAATAGCTTCATGACCTTTGTCAGAAACCAAGCCATCAATCTCTGCCGAAGCTGTTTGCTTGGCTCTGATATCTTTGCCTTTCTTCTGTCTTACCTGGCGGGCGGACTGCTCTTTCTCTTCATCCGCAGCGATTCTCTGGCCAGGTTGGGTCTGAATTTTTTCGATCTCTTCGCGGAATGGTCGATTTATTATCTGCTCATCATCCCTTTCGCCCTGGTCAGATTCTGGTATGTCGGACACTACACGCGCCGTAAGCCTTTCTGGGATGAACTCAAAGATCTCATTCAAGTCCTCGGCATTTTATTTATTGCCGAGGGCGCAATCCTGTTCCTGGTAAAATCCTCCTTCTCTCGCTTGTGGATTACAGCCTCTTTCGCGCTTGCGATCGTATTCCTGCCGTTACTGCGGACTGCTGTCAAGAAAGCTCTTGATTCTGCAGGGAAATGGCAGATTGCCACGGTTGTGATCGGCACCGGGCAGAATGCCATAGATGCGATTTCTGCGTTGCAAAGTGAAAAGTTGCTCGGATTTTCTGTCGAGTGTGTCTTCAGTGTTGATGGTCGTGTTTCCCGGAAAGGGCGCTCACTGCAGATCGGTGAGCAGGAGATCCCGGTCTATCCGCTTGGTAACGATCCGGTTGCCTCTATCCGCAAGCTCGGTGAACCCAACGTCGTCTTTGCTATGGAGTCTGGTGGTATCCGCAATCATATTGATCTCATTGAGAGTTTACAACGCAATTTTAATGATATCTATGTTGTTCCTGCCTTGCGTGGCTTGCCGTTATACGGTATGGAAATTAATACGTTTTTTCGTCACGAGGTGCTTTTGTTGCGCGTGCGCAATATCCTCGCGCGGCGGATGCCACGTATACTGAAGCGTTCCTTCGACATTGCCGGGGCTCTCGTTTTATTAGGGGTCCTTTCACCTTTTCTGGCTATACTGTTCTGGAAGGTTCGTAGTGACGGCGGCAACGCGCTCTACGCACACAAAAGAATCGGCCGGGATGGCAAGGAGTTCGACTGCTTGAAATTCAGATCCATGGTTGTTGACGCCGAACAGGTTCTGGATGAGCTGCTTAAAAGCGATGATCAGCTGCGCAAAGAGTGGAGTGATGATTTCAAGCTCAAAGACGATCCGCGCGTTACGCCCATCGGTGCCGTCCTGAGACGATCAAGTCTTGATGAATTGCCTCAGCTTTGGAATGTCTTGCGTGGCGATATGAGCCTGGTCGGCCCACGGCCGATTGTTGCTGATGAAGTGTCAAAATACGGTACCGGTATCCACCTCTACCATTCGGTGCGCCCAGGGATGTCGGGCCTCTGGCAAATTTCAGGGCGGAACAATACCGATTACTCAAATCGGGTTTATCTTGACGCCTGGTACGTAAAAAACTGGTCGCTTTGGTCTGATATTGTTATCTTGTTCAAAACCATCAGTGTGGTAATCAGTAAAAAAGGTGCCTACTGACCTTACTTGGAGAAATTATGCTTAGCATGACCGGTTACGGCAAAGGTGAAGCCCGGCAAGATGATGTGACAGTCACCGTAGAAATCAAAACAGTAAACCACCGTCATATTGATATTTCAGTGAAATTGCCGCGTACTTTTGCGAGCCTCGAAAATGGTGTGCGCAAGCAGATTGGACAGGCCCTGGGTCGTGGCAAAGTTGATGTTTATGTGAATTATGAACTTTCGACTGAAGCGCAGGCAGTGCCAGTGCTTAATCGTGAGCTTGCGTCTGCATATCATCAGCTGTTTGCTGGAATGGCCAAAGATTTCGAATTGCAGGACACTGTTGCAATCTCTCATATTATCAATCAAAGAGATGTCGTGCAGATCGGAGAAGCAGAGATCGATGAAGCCATCCTCGGCGCTTGTCTCAGCCGTGCTACGGAAATCGCTCTGGAGCAGTTGATCGCGATGCGTCTTGCCGAAGGGGAGGAGACGCGCAAGGATATGGAAAATCGACTGAGTGCTACCGAAGCAATGCTTGCACAGATTGAAAAGCGTGCCCCACAGGTGCCAATGGAATGGCAGGGGAAGCTGACCGAACGGTTGGCAAAGCTTCAGCAAAATATCGAATGGGATCCACAGCGGGTCGCGCAGGAAATTGCCATTTTCACTGATCGTTGCGATATCAGCGAAGAACTTGCCCGGTTCAAGAGTCATCTGGTGCAATTTAGGGCTCTTTTCAATGACAAGGAGCCAGTCGGTCGAAAGATGGACTTCCTGCTTCAGGAATTAAACCGTGAGGTCAACACCATGGGTTCGAAGTCCAATGATGCCGAGTTAACGATGTCGGTTGTTGCCTTAAAGTCAGAGTTCGAAAAGGTTCGTGAGCAGGTTCAGAACATTGAATAGTGATGGCGTCGCAAAAAATCCGCCCTATGGCGTTTTTTCAGGACCTCGACATACCTTGGGTATACCTTCGACCCTGAAATAACACCAAGCCTTGCAGGACGAAATTCTTGTTAGCCATCCCATGAGCTTTTGTTATTGTACCGTTAATGAGAGGTGCGAATTGCACGGCAAAATTAATATGAATAGAAAAGGCATCCTTTACATCATCTCGGCTCCATCAGGGGCAGGTAAAACTTCGATTTGCCGGGCAATCCTGTCATTGTTTCCTGTGCTCAGGCAGTCGATTTCTTACACAACGCGCGAGATGCGTCATGGCGAAAAAGAGGGCAGGGACTATCATTTTGTCTCGCACAAAGCGTTTGACAAGATGATTGCTGATAGTGCCTTTGCCGAATGGGCGAAGGTTCACGGGAACTGCTACGGAACGGCCCGTGCGATTCTCGAGCAAGCCAGTGAAGAAGGCACCGACATCCTGCTCGACATCGACTACCAGGGCGCTGAACAATTACGTGATAGCGGGGTCAACGGGGTTTTTATCTTTATCTTGCCTCCCGACATGACTGAATTGCGCAAACGTCTGGAATCTCGCAATACGGATGACGAAAAGATCATTGCGCGCCGCATGAACAACGCTGCTGGTGAGATTTCCAAGGCGAAAAATTTCGATTATCTTGTGGTCAACGATATTCTGGATCAGGCTGTTGAGAAGGTCAGGGCGATCATGATTGCTGAAGCTTCACGAACGGAACGCATTATCAAAACCCTTCCTGAAGAATTCGGCTTGAAATAGAACGGATAGAAGTATATCCTTAAGAGTGTTGAATTGTTGAATGCGCTGCGCGCGTTGAAGCGTTTATTTGGTCAACAGTTCAACAGCTCAACAGCACCGCAGGTGCGATCAACATTTCAACAGCGCCATCAGGCGCGATCAACATTTCAACTGGAGTCACCATGGCACGTATTACTGTTGAAGATTGTCTGAAAGCTGTTCCTAATCGTTTCCTTTTGACTATGGTCGCTACGAAGCGAGCCAAGCAGCTTTATAAAGGGGCGGAACCGCTGATTGAGAATAAGGCGAACAACCGCAAGATTGTTCTGGCGCTGCGCGAAATTGCTGCAGGCAAGGTTGATTTTGAAATCCCGGTTCGGAAGTAACTCAGATTTGTTTTTGCCTGAGGTGTTTCACCCCAGCGCCTTGCGAAGTTTAAGATGCCGGCCAGTCATGGTCGGCATCACTTTTGTTACTCTGCGCGTGTCACGTAGGAGCCTGCCCGAAAATGAATGATCGGCTGCAAATCCAGCAGTTTGGCCCATATCTCAGCTCCTTTTTGCCCCATAGCTACGGCTATGAAGCTGCAAACGAACTGAAATCTGTTCTCAAACTTCTGGACTTTCGCTTCGGCCCTTATTCTCGGACAGGCTCATAGGCGTCGGTTATGATTCGTATCGACGACATTCTGGAAGAAATCCGCTCTTATCACGCCGAAGCCG